>JAFTAG010000266.1 GCA_017458655.1 Ruminiclostridium sp.
ACGTGATTTTTAAAGTACATGGGATAAAGAATTTTCAAATATTTTGAAAATTCGTGCAAGATGTCGGGTTAAGCGTTTCTGCAGCTACTGGAGTTGTATATTTTTACATCGGTGTCGGCTTTCTTGACCTGCCGTAAATGCTTCAGATAATTTGTCCCTTCATAACGTTATGATTATCGGGGAATGGAAGCTAGATTTATACTTCTCTCTATAGTAAGGGAAAATAATTGAAGAAATTTGCGGTAGTTTCACAGAACTTTCATTTTAAATCTCTGTTCTGAATAAAAGACGGCGGCGTTATTTGTACAGATGTGACATAGCGATATGTATGATGAGGTACGGGTGATTTTACAAGAGATTCTCGCCGCCTGATTAACAAGTCCCTTCATTATATGGGATATTTTCCTACGGAATTATCGGGGACTTCACAGAACTTTCATCATAAATCTACGTTATGACCAATCGGGGGTGGCGAGTTTTGTGAAAAGTCACGCAGAATCACTTCAAATTACACTGCCCTTCATAAGGGGGAAATATCACGCCCGAAATTGGGAGCAATTAGCGAGGTTTCAGAATAAAATCTACGACTGTTATTATCTGATCGGGTGCAATTACTTTTTATTTTTCAAGTGTATAAAAATCATAAAACACCTCTTGACAAATGATTATTTCTGTGATATACTGAACATTGTTAATTAACACTGTTAGTTGTGGAGGTGAATGATATGCCTAAGGACAAGACCGAAACACACGAAAAGATAATACCCGCTGCTATCGAGGAATTTATCGAATACGGATTTGAGAAAGCTTCTATGCGCCGTATCGGAGCAAGGATAGGTATAACTGCCGCAGCACTATACTGCCACTTTGACAGCAAGGAAGCTATGTTCTCGGCGCTTGTTCAGCCTGTGATAGACGGTCTGAACGAGATGTACGGCAGTGCTCAGGAACAGGATTTTTCCGAGATCGGTAAGATACCCTCCGCAGAATTGTTTAACAATAACGATGAAATAAATATGGCGATGAACTATATCTACGATAATTTCGATATTTTCAAGCTGCTGGTGTGCAGGTCTCAGGGAACGAAATACGAAAGCTTTATCCACGATATTGCTATGATCGAAGAGAAGACTTCGCTAAAATATATAAAGGAACTCAAAAAGCAGGGATACAATGTAAGAATGCCGAACCCGAAGGAGTTTCACCTGCTTATTACCGCAAATGTCCACGCAATATTCGAGCCGGTTATCCATGATTTCACCCGGAAAGAAGCTATACGATATGCAAAGACTCTCGATGAGTTTTTCGCTGCCGGCTGGAAGAAAATACTTGAGATATGATAATAAGCCGCTTATCGGGCGGCTTAAATAAAACTATATGGTTAGCAGCCGCTTACTTATAAAAGGAGGAAAATCAATGCAGCAAAAGAAAAAAGGCACGCTCGGCTGGATAGCCGAATTTGCCGGGACACACAAGTCAAGCTATGTCATAAGCGTTATTCTCGCCGTTTTGTCGGTGGGCTGTGGGTTTATGCCCTATGTGTTCATTGCGGGAATAGCCACGAAGCTTCTCGACGGAAGCGCGGATATGAACTACTGCCTTATGATGTGCCTGTATATGGCACTGTTCTTTGTCGGGAACAGACTGTTTCATTCGCTGTCAACGACAATGTCACACAAGGCGACTTTTGAAGTACTTGCCGAGATACGCCGGAGGCTCACCAAAAAGCTTGCGAAGATGCCGCTCGGTGATGTTCTTGAAGAATCGTCGGGAACATACAAGAATGTCATAATCGAGCGAGTTGACGCGATCGAAACGACACTTGTGCACATGATACCGGAAGTCACATCGAACATAATAATACCGATAGCTGTATTCGTGTATATGCTTATGATAAACTGGCAGCTTGCGCTCATCTCGCTTATCTCCGTACCTGTCGGAGCGGTGTTTTTCATGCTTATGATGGGCGGCTCACAGGAAAGCTACAACAATACTATCGTCAAGACGAAGGTTCTCAACGATACGGCTGTTGAGTACATAAACGGTATAGAAGTCATCAAAGCGTTCGGCAAGGAAAAGACATCGTATGAGAAGTTCGTTACCGCCGCGAAAGAGGGAGCAGACTGCTTCATCGACTGGATGCGCCGCTGCAACCTCTGGCAGAACCTCGCAATGACACTCCTCTCCGCGCAGCTCCTCACACTGCTTCCGTTCGGTGCGTGGTTCGCTATGCAGGGCTGGGAGAGTGGAGCTGATCTGCTCATGCTCGTTATCCTGTCACTCGGACTGATAAGCCCTTTCATCATAATTTCCGGATATATGGACGATATGGCGAAAATGGGAACGATAATCGGAGAAGCAACGAGCATTCTCGAAAAGCCGGAACTTTCGCGTCCCGCCGCTATTTCCGACAGACCGAAAGGCAGCACGATAGAACTGAAAAACATACGTTTCGGCTATAAGGACGAAGAGATACTTCATGGTTTTGATCTAACTATTAAGGAAGGCACTGTGAATGCTCTTGTCGGGCCGTCCGGAGCGGGAAAATCAACGGTCGCGAAACTGATAGCGTCGTTCTGGGATGTGAAAGGCGGTGAGATAGACTACGGCGGTGTGGATATACGCAAGATCCCACTTGACGACTACAATCAGAATATCGCTTATGTGTCGCAGGACAACTATCTCTTTGACGAGAGTGTAATGGAGAACATCCGGCTCGGCGACCCGTCAGCAACGGACGAACAGGTCATTGAAGCAGCGAAAAACTGCGGATGCCACGACTTTATAATGCAGCTCGAAAATGGCTATGATACGATATGCGGCGGTGCGGGTTCGCACCTTTCCGGCGGCGAAAGACAGCGTATCTCGATAGCGAGAGCGATGCTCAAAAACGCTCCTGTCGTTATACTCGACGAGGCGACCGCATACACAGATCCCGAAAATGAAGCGCTTGTACAGCGCAGTGTGGCTAAGCTCGTAAAGGGACGCACGCTCATCGTTATTGCACACAGGCTCTCGACTATTGCGTCCGCTGATAACATCGTGCTGATAAACGACGGCAGGATAGAAGCGAGCGGGACACAGGAAGAGCTGCTCGAAAAAAGCCCGCTGTATCGGGAAATGTGGCAGGCTCATATATCCGCGAAGGATTGTGAATGATATGTTCGGAACGCTGAAAAAATTTCTTGATTTCTGTAATAAGCAGGACGCACACAAGATAAGGCTTGCCATAGTTCTCGGAGTTGTCAGGGCTGTGTTCGCTGCGCTCCGCATTACCGCGATAGCCGTTGTCGCAAATGGTATAATCTCCGGTAATATGGATGAAAGCATGATATGGATCGCGCTCGGGATAATGGGCATTTCAATAATCGGTCAGCTTATCATCAGTCTCAAAACCACAATGCTCCAGTGCGAGGGCGGGTTTCACTCCTGCGCCAACAAACGTATCGAGATAGCCGAACACCTGCGTTATCTTCCTATGGGTTTCTTCAACGCAAACAGTCTCGGTCAGATACAAATGTCACAACAAACACAATGGAACTGCTTGCGGATATTGCAACAAGAATAGTTATGACATAGAATTGCGGAATATCGGTTTTTCGTATGACAAGCGAAAGATCATTGACGGCATTTCCCTTAAAATACCCGAAAAGACAACTACCGCTATTGTCGGACCGTCCGGCGGCGGAAAGACCACACTCACAAATCTTATGGCACGTTTCTGGGATGTGCAGGAGGGTGAGGTGCTGCTTGGCGGGCGCAACGTAAAGGAATACAGCTTCGACTCGCTTATGAAGAATTTCAGCTTTGTGTTCCAGCGCGTGTATCTTTTCGAGGATGCGATAGCGAATAATATACGTTTCGGTGAACCTGATGCGCCTATGGAGAAGGTAATTGAAGCGGCGAAAAAAGCGCGCTGCCACGATTTCATAATGCAGCTTCCCAACAAGTATGATACCATTATAGGTGAGGGCGGAGCGTCGCTCTCCGGCGGTGAGAAACAGCGTATCTCGATAGCGTGAGCGATACTCAAGGATTCGCCCGTGATAATTCTCGACGAAGCGACTGCGAATGTCGATCCCGAGAACGAGGCGGAGCTCACCGAGGCTATCGAAGCACTCACCCGTGAGAAGACTATAATAATGATCGCACACAGACTGAAAACCGTTCGCAGAGCCGATAACATCTTCGTTATCGACAGCGGAAAAATCGCACAGCAAGGCACACACGACGAGCTTATGAAACAGGAGGGAATTTACAGAACATTCATTGAGGACAGAAAAGAAGCGGCTTCTTGGAAGATCGCGTGAAATAAAAAAACATCGGAAATGCAGCCATAAGCATTTCCGATGTTTTTTGATCTGTTTTATTTCAGCTTTATCGCAGCGACATCAACATGGTTAGGAATACTGTTAAAGGTGTATGAATCTATTACGCTGTTATTGAATACAGCATATTCGTTGCGATAGTTGAGCGGTATAACTACACTGCTTTCATTAGCACTGTCGAGTGCCGCTGTGTATATCTCCTGTATCTTTGCGTCATCGTCGTAAGTGTAAAGTCCGCGTATAAGCTCTGCCGCCTTATCGTTACCGAGTGTCGCAAGCGCCTTTGCAACCTGCGGGTCGGTCGAGTATATGCCGTCAGCCGCCATGTAATCTGTGGACGGATACATATTTGCTACAAACGTGTAGGGGTCATAAGGGAACCAGTAGCTCATATATGCGGTCATATCATACTTTACCTCTGAAAAGACCTGATTGAAGAATGTCATCAGATCCAGAGGATCGGTCTTGACCTCAATACCGAGTTCCTGCATTGTCGCCTGATAATAAAGAACAACATTGTCATAAACACCTGTCGCAGGATATGTTATTGTGAACGAAAGCTCGGTCCCGTCCTTATCGCGGATACCGTTTCCGTTGGTGTCCACCCAGCCGTTGTCATCAAGCAGCTTTACAGCTCCGTCGGGGTCGTATGCCGGAGTTTTCACATCAGCCTTGCAGAACGGCATATCCTCGGGCATTACAGAATCAGCGGGCGTACGAAGTCCCGAGTATATGCTCTCTGCGACCGACTTTTTATCGAGCGCCATTTGGATCGCGGTACGGACGTTTATATCGTCAAGCCCTGCAGCATCATTGTTGAGGGCAATGAACTCGGTGACGAAATCAAAATCCGATACAACACCCGTGATACCGTCGGACTGCGAAAGCTCTTTGTACGATTCCGCATCAAGAGTTTCCGACCCGATGATGAAATCGACATTTCCCGACTTCATCGCCGCAACCTTCGATTCGGGTATTATCACGACTCTGAAACGCTCGACATCCGGCGTTTCTCCCCAGTAATACGGATTGCGTACAAAGGTGTATTCGGTCGCGGTATCGTTCACGCTTTCAAACATAAACGGTCCGGTTCCGGGTGTATGATCCATAAGATAAGCGTCGTTTGTCGAGCCGTCATCATTGAATGCGGCAGCCGATAATATTCCGCGGGGCATGCACATCGAAATATCATTCAGAACATTGTAATAAGGTCTTGACAGGTGGAACGAGACTGTATAGTCATCGTCGGCAGTGACCTCGGTCGTAAGCATATCAAGCTGACCGTAGTTCGTGCTCATTCCGAGCATCGGACGCATATTGTCGAAATAGAGTTTTACCGCCTGTGCGTTGAAGTCAGTTCCGTCATTGAATTTCACACCCTCACGCAGCTTGAATGTGTATGTCAGACCGTCGTCCGACTTGCTCCATTCGGTTGCAAGACAGGGAACATATTCGCCATCCTTGTACTTAATGAGCGGCTCGTAGAAATTATTGGCATAATAGGTCGTTTCATATACCATTACCGCCTGTCCGAATCCCATTGAAAAGCTCGCGCTCTGTGCTATAGTTACTTCCTTTTTGCCGGAAGCAGGTTCGTCAGCCGGAGCTTCCGTTTCTGCCACAGTAGTTGTTACTGTCGTTTCCTCAGTCTTAGTGTCGGCATCTGAGGCAGTCGTCTGCTTTGCCGTTTCAGCCGTAGTTGTTGTCTGCGTGTTGCCGTTCCCGCAGCCTGCAAGCATTGTTATTCCCATAGCGAACGCGAGCAGAAGTGATGTTTTTCTTTTCATTGTTTTGATCTCCTTTTGATTATTTTCAGCGACCGAGTTAAGCTAAACCCCGTTTGCTGTATATTGTATGGCGTTGCGCTTATACAGCGCCGCCTTTACAAGCTCTTGTGAATATCTTTCCTTAAAATCAGAAAAGCTGTGCGGATGATCGATCGTCTCGATGATCCTGCCGAGGCGCATGACATATATCCTGTCCGCCATATACATCGCAGTATCAAGGTCGTGTGTTATTATCAGCATGCCGATGTCAAGTGTTTTTTGCAGATCCTTCAGCATTGTAAGCACCTGTTTTTTCAATGTGACATCGAGTCCGCTGAACGACTCGTCGAATATTATGTGCTGCGGCTCTGCGGCAAGCGCCCGTGCTATGCAGAGCCGCTTCTGCTGACCTCCTGAAAGCTCGGATACCCTGTGCTTCAGCAGGTCTTCGGGGAGCTGCACCACCCCGAGCAGCTCCGATATACGGGACTTCCTTTGTTCGGCATCAAGGTGAAGCAGCAGCTTCAGAGGCTCGGCAAGTATCTTCTCCGCTGTAAGATGCGGGTCGAGCGAGCTTGCTGCGTCCTGCATCACAAGCTGTACCTTTCCGCGCAGTTTACGGAGTTCCGACGGTCTTAACGCTGTTATCTCCGTGTCGTCGAGGAATATTCTGCCGATGTCGGGACGCTCGATGTATGACAGTATACGGGAAAGCGTGCTTTTGCCGCTTCCGCTCTCGCCGACGATCACTGTCACGGAGTTGTCGGGTATTTCGACTGTTACATCGGAGACCGCGTTCAGATCCATTCCCGCACCGGTATTATCCGGGTAAGTTTTTGATACGTTTTTCGCAGTCAGCATACATCCTCCCGGAACATCACACTTGCCGAAACGAGCTGTCCTGTGTATTCGTCCTGCGGCGAACCGAGAACATCGGATGTTCTGCCGTACTCGATTATACGACCGGACTTCATCACCGTAACGCTGTCGCATAGCCTTGCTGCTACGCCAAAATCATGCGTTACGACTATCATTGACATTCCGCATTGTTTCATCTTTTCAAGTTCCCCGAGTATCATATATTCGCTCGCCGCATCGACCGCCGTCGTACATTCGTCAGCAATCAGCAGCTCCGGCTTTTTCATCATTGTGAGCGCGATCATCACCCGCTGCAGCATACCACCCGAAAGCTCGTCCGGGTAGCTGTTTACGATCTTTTTCATATCGTGCAGATTCACGCTTTTAAAAGCTTCATCAAGCCTCTCATAATACTCTTTTTTCGCAGTTCTTCCTTTTGTATCAAATCCCATTTCGAGCTGCCTGCCGAGCTTTATCATCGGCGCAAAAGCGGTCATCGGATTCTGAGTTATCATTCCTATACGGTTTCCGCGAAAATTTCTTGGGAGCTTTCCGGAAAGAATTTCCTCGCCATTCTGCCTGACACTTCCGGTTATGCCGAAACGGTGCGGGTCAAGCAGCCGCATTATGCACTTGCTCGTCATGCTTTTGCCGCTTCCGCTCTCTCCAATAAGTCCGAGCGTTTCACCGTCTCCGACAGTAAAGCTGACCGACTGCACTATGGTTTCTCTGTTGTCTTTAGTGTATATACAAAGGTCGTTTACTACAAGCATTTCAGCCCTCCCTCGGGTCACAAATATTCCGCAGCGCCTCACCAAACAGGTTGAATCCTGCCGCAGCGAACAGTATGCATAGCCCCGGATATATCAGCATCTCAGGGTGACTGTAGATAAGCTTATCAGCGTTCACGAGCATAGCACCCCATTCCGCCGTTCCTGTTTCAAGGCCGAGGCCGAGGAACGCGTAAGACGAGATCATAATTATCACCGACGAAAGCCCCGTGCTGTACAGTACCAGAAGATGCGGAACGATGTTTGGTATAATGTGTTTAAGCACGATACGAAGCTCTGTACAGCCCGACATACGGCAGGTGATTATATACGGTTTTGATTTTTCACGAAGCACATACGTCCGCACTACCTGTGCATTCCATACCCACATTGCCGCTGCTATTGAAATGCTTATGCCGAACGCTTTTGATTCGAACGCACCGACAAGCGTCATTGCAACAAGGAACGGCGGCAGTGCCATAAAAATATTCGAGACTATAACGAAAATCCGGTCGATAATACCTCCCGTGTAAGCACATAACGTTGCAAGCAGGGTGCTTATCACAGCAAGTGCGCCTATCGTCGGAAGCGCTATGCACATCGACGCTCTCGCTCCGAATATCAGGCGCGACATCACGCATCGTCCCATATCGTCCGTTCCGAGCGGGTACTTGTCTGACGATTCAGCAAACTTATGCAGTATATCAAGCTTGTTCGGATCGTTCGGTGCGAGAAACGGCGCAAATATCACGCATATCAGGACACATAGCATCATCGCAAGACCGATGACTGCCTGCGGCTTGCGAAGTATCTTACTGAGCATACCCGTTCCCCCTTGCCGATGAGCGTGGATCGAGCGCAGCATTTATAACTTCCGCGATAAAATTGACAACAACGAATACAACCGCTATAACTAGCACGCAGGCGTTTACCGTCACAGTATCACGTGCGTTCAGCGCGGTAACGAGCATCGAACCGATTCCGGGTATTGAGAAAACGCTTTCTACCATAGCACTCCCGGCTATCGTAAAGCCGAAACTCTGTCCGAGCATCGTTACAAGCGGCGGGAGCGCGTATCTGCTTACCATTCCCGCAATCTTCATTTCGGATACTCCGCGAGCCCTCGCGTACATCACGAAATCGCTGTTGTAGCCGTCAAGAAGAGATGAACGGAACACGCGGATATTTCCCGCAGCTGTCGGTATCGCGAGAGCAAGAGCGGGCAACACAAAGTCCTTTATCGATTCCGCACCCATTATAGCGAACCACGGCAAGTTCACCGCGAACACGATAAGAAGCATGAAGCCGATCCAGTAATTCGGCACAGACATACAGATAATTCCGAAAAGGTATATCGTCTTGTCTGCAAAACCGCCCTTCCTGCGTGCGGATAACACTCCGAGAGGAATGCTGAACAGTGCCGCAAAGAAAAGTGCCATTCCCGCCATTATAAGCGTCGGTTTCATTGATGCGGCAAGTTCGTTGATTATCGGCTTGCCTGTATTGTAAGAATTTCCGAAATCGCCGCGTATCGCATTACCGAGCCAGTCAGCGTACTGCTCAAAAAACGGCTTATCGAGCCCGAGCTCCGTGCGCACCGCTGTCACCTGTTCCTCCGTCGGACGAGTGTATCTTCGCACCGCAAGCGCCTGTGCGGCATCTATGGGCGACAGGCTTGTATAAAAAAATGTGAGCAGAGTTACCCCGAACAGTACAAGCAGCAGCATTGCGACTCGTGCAAGTATCCTCTTTGTCATACGGCCGCACCCGCGATATGCCAGCTTTCAGCCTGCTCGCGTTCGGTAACGAACCTGCGATAGATACCTTCCTGTACGGAAAGCTCGTCGTGGGTTCCGCGCTGAACGATATGACCGCCGTCGAGCACAAGTATCTGATCCGCCTTACGAACGGTCTTTAGTCTGTGTGCTATCATAATTATCGTCTTATCCTTCATAAGCGCCTCTATCGCCGACTGGAGCCTGTCCTCATTCTCGGGATCGACATTGGCCGTAGCCTCATCGAGAATAATTATCGGCGCATTTTTCAGTATCGCGCGAGCAATCGAAATCCTCTGACGCTCGCCGCCCGAAAGCGAAGCTCCGCCTTCTTCGAGGACGGTATCATAGCCGTCCGGGAGCTGCATGATAAAGTCGTGACAGCAAGCTTTTTTCGCTGCTTCAACAACTTCATCATGAGAAGCGTCCGGTCTTCCGAATTTTATATTGTTCTCGACCGTGTCGCTGAACAGATACACATTCTGGAACACCATACTGATGTTCTTCATCAGGCTGTCAAGTGTATAGCTGCGCACGTCCTCGCCGCCTACGGTTATCCTGCCGCCGTTTACGTCCCAGAAGCGGGCGATGAGACTGCACATTGTCGTCTTTCCGGAGCCGGACGGACCAACTATCGCAGTAGCTGTCCTTTCCTTTGCGGTGAATGAAACGTTATCCAGGATCTTTCTTTCGCCGTAAGCGAAATCGACATTCTCGAATACAACATCGTGATTTTCGGGGTCAACAGCTCTTCCGCCCTCGTCCATTACGGGAACACTGTCTGTCTCGTTCGCTTTATCAATGGAAGCCTCTGCGATACGCAGAGTCGCTATGCTTATGCCGGCGCTTTTCATCTGCTCGAACACCATAAACGCCGCTACGAACATCATTATTGCGTTTGTAAGTTCCATAGCGCCGTTAAGATAAAGCGCAGCCGTGACTGCCATTATTGCGACCGCAAACAGGTTCAGAATTATCTGCTGGAACATCTGATACGGGGTCATCTGCTTTTCTATCGAAAGGTTCTTTTCGCAGCTCTCATTTATGGCTTCCGAGACACGCTTGTCTGCTTTTTCTCCGAGATGAAAGCTTTTTATGACGCTGATCCCCTGTATAGTTTCAAGCACTTTCTCAACGAGTTTTTCCTGTGAACGCTGTCTTTCGGGAGCGCCCTTTCTTGATCTCTTTTCCTGTAATGACGTTGTCCACAGAAAAGCCGCCATTCCTGCAAGAACGACAAGACCTATGCGCCAGTCGAAGATGAATACAGATATTGCAAAGACTACGGAATTGATGAATCCGCCAAGTACAGTGACGAGTACCACGGGTGCAGTGTTCTCAACGTCCGTGAGAGTTGTCGTGGTTATCGCAGTCATCTGTCCGAGATTGTTTTTATTGAAATATCCCATTGGCACAACGCGAAGCTTGTCGCCTATCGAAATGCGCTTGTTCGCTACCATAAAATAACCTGCATGAACGCGCTTCAACTGAGAAAAGGTATTGAGGATAATGCGTCCGGTGATACTTGCCGCCATAATACCAAGTGCGATGAACGCAGTAGATATATCACTGTTTCCTGCGGTAAGAGCCTGCAATATCACAAACACCGCCGCGAACTGCAAAGCGTAGAAGATCGAGTGAAGAAGCGCGAGGACGATGGATATTTTTATGTTTTTCTGCTCTTTTCCTGCGAAATCCCATATTTTCTTAAACGCTCCTATCATTTTCCGCACCTTCTTTCGTTCCGTTGTGAGCAATCCACATACTGCGATACAGCTCCGACTTTTCGAGAAGCTCCGCGTGTGTACCCTGTGCAGAGACCTCGCCGCCGTCCATTACGATTATCTTGTCCGCATCGGTTATCGTTGAAAGACGATGAGCAATGACAAGCACAGTCTTGTTTTTCACGAGACCCGCTATCGCCTTCTGTATAACCGCTTCATTTTCAGGGTCTATGTATGCAGTCGCTTCGTCAAGTATCACTATTGGTGCATCCTTGAGCATAGCCCGGGCGATCGCAACACGCTGTCTCTCTCCTCCGGAGAGATGTCCGCCTGCACTTCCGACCTTCGTTTCATAGCCGTTGTCAAGAGCGCGTATAAATGCGTCACAACCTGCAGCTTTTGCAGCGTTTATGACTTCTTCATCGGATGCGTCCGCGCGCCCTGTTCTGATATTCTCCATTACCGTATCGTCAAACAGGTAGTTGTTCTGCTCAACATACGCGATCTTGTCAGCGTGCGCTTCAAGAGGTATTTCGCGGACATTTCTGCCGTCGATCATTATCTCACCGCTGTCCGTGTCCCAGAAGCCAGCCGTAAGCTTTGCTATTGTGGATTTTCCGCTTCCCGACGGTCCGACGAGTGCAGTGACCTTTCCTTTGGGTATAGTCAGACTCACATTTTTCAGCGCGTCCTTTCCGCTCTCATAGCCGAACGTGACATTGCGGAATTCTATGTCACCGTCAGCAGCATCTTCTCCGCTCTCCGGACGCTCAAGCTCGGGACTGTTCATTATCTCATCTATCTGCCCCATTACGGTGCTTACACGTGCGATATTGTCTGTGTAGTTCGTCGCGGCGATGATCGGTTCGATGATACCGAGCGACAAAATGATGATCGTGACAAATGCTGCGGCAGGAAGACTTCCGAGCGCGAAGAATATAAATCCCGCAGGAAGCACTGTAAGCAGCACCGATGGCGTTATCGCGTTATAAGCGGACATAGCCCACTGAGCGCTTTTCATCCAACCGTAGAAGAACGCAGCGTTATCGTTCACCGCATCAGTGTATTTTTTGTACGAGCTTTCACTTTGACTGAACGCTTTTATTACCTCAATACCTCCCATATACTCAACAATAGCGTTCGTCATTCTCCCACCGATCTCGACGGACTTTCCGTAGTTTTCTCCGTAGCTTTTCATCGTACTTCTCATGGCCGCCATTCCTATCGGTATCGTAACGAGCGATATGAGTGCGAGCCGCCAGTCGAGAACAAACAGATAAACGAGCATTATCACCGGCGCAAGAACATTTGCCGTCATTTCAGGGAGAAGGTGCGCGAGCGGAACTTCAATACCCTCGACGCGGTCAACGATAACGTCTTTGTAATACCCCGAAGGACTTTCAAGTATCGTACCCATAGGCATACGCGCAAGCTTGGAGACGAGCTTTTTCCGTATCTCACGCATAGTAAGATATGTCGCCTTGTGTGACACCGATGTTGATATTCCCGCAAAGATGCCTTTGCAGATATATCCCGCGGCTACTACCGCACACCATATAAGATAAAATATAAGATCTTTGTCCGCACCTTCAAGCATTGCCGCGACCATCTGACCGGCGGCAAAGTACGGCACCATTCCCGATACCACAGATATTACTGCCAGAATTACCGAACCGATGTATTCTGACTTGTGATGCCCTGCATAACGCATTATCATTAACATCGGTGATTTTTTCTTTTGCATTTCATAACCTCTCATCGCATTAGCAGCCGCTAACCGCACTGCTTTGATAAAGGCAATGCACTTGTCGCATTGCCTGTTTATTACGGATTAAAAAGCTTATCCCAGCCGTGCGCAAAAAATGCCTGAAGCTGAGCGATATGTACTTCCGCTTCTTCCTTACTCATACCGTGACGAACGACCTCGAAAAAACCATACATATATGAACTGCAAAGCAGGTGTATAAGCTGTTTTCCGGCGCGTCCGGAGGATATGACATCACTGCCGGTCGCCTCTATGTATTGCAGTGTATATCGTTCGTTGATCTCCGCGAGTTCCTCAACGAACGAAGCGTATTTTGTTCCCTCTGAACGGCAGATCAGCAGTCTGAACTCATCGGGCTTGCTATACAACAGTTCAATGATGCTCTGCATATATCCGTTGAATTCACGCTCGAAATCATCGTTGTGGAACAAAGTCTTCTGAACATCGACGGGACGCTTGCTGTAGTTATCCATATACGATATAAACAGCTCCCGAAGCTCATTCGCGGGCTGCTCGACAAGAGCCGAAAAAAGGCCCTCTTTATCGCCGTATCTTGTATATATGGAACGCGGAGTGGTTCCCGCGTTATCCGATATAGTACGCATGGAAGCGCCGCCGTAGCCGTTTTCGAGAAATTCCCGCATAGCACATTCAAGCAGCTTTTCCGTTACGCCTTCAATTCTGTTAGCCATATTTCCTCCGATTTGCAACATTGTTGCACAACACTGTTGCATATAATAGCATATTTTTTAAAATTTGTCAATAGGTTCGATAAAATTTTTACAACATATTGAAAATCTGAATTAATTGTGCTATAATATCAACAGAGTTAGCCGCTGCAAACTTCTTTTTTAAATTCGTTATCCGAATGGAGCAAAACGAGCCGAATGGCGCTTGATAAACAGAGCAAAGTGTAGTAAG
Organism: Ruminiclostridium sp.; assembly: GCA_017458655.1. Classification (GTDB taxonomy): domain Bacteria; phylum Bacillota; class Clostridia; order Oscillospirales; family Ruminococcaceae; genus Ruminiclostridium_E. Next base: position 13,908 of record JAFTAG010000266.1, read on the forward strand.
ATATAGCAGATGAACGGAGGGAACTCATGCAGCAGAACAAGCCCATTGACCTTGAAAACATTGTGACCGAGCTTTCGCGGATAGAAAGCAGCCACGTTATGCGCGTGTCGAACGAGACCGGCGAGGGTATAATGACCGTGTACCCCGTGTTTGAAGGGGTATATATCATCTACGACAGGTTCCACATGAGGGAGTGTGAATCGAGCTTTCACGCGCCGGATATTCTGTGTATCGACCACTGCCTCGAGGGACGCATTGAAACAAGCGCGGGCAAAAAAGGCTCTTGCTTTCTTTCGGCGGGTGACATGCGTATCGATGACGGCTCGCACAACAACGGTAGTTCGTTCTTTCCTCTCGACCATTATTACGGGCTGACGATAGGCTTTGAGCTTGGTTCGGCGCAGGAGAGCATACGTAAGGCTATGCCTGCGTTTCCCGTCGATCTGCAAGCGATCGCGAAGAAATACTGTGACCGCGATACGCCATTCGTTCTTGCAAAAGCCCCCGAGATATCGCACATCTTTTCGGAGCTTTACAGCGTTCCCGAGAAGATCAGAACGGATTATTTCCGCATCAAGGTGCTTGAACTGCTGCTGTTCCTCGACGCTCTGGAAATTTCCGCGAACACCGACGAACGTCCCTATTTCTACCGTTCGCAGGTGGAGAAGGTGCGCGCCATACACAAGCTAATGACATCATCGCCTGAGCGCTTCTACACGATAGACGAACTTTCAGAGCGTTTCGATATATCGACGGCGCAACTGAAAAAGTGTTTTTCGGGGGTTTATGGCAGCCCGATCTACGCCTACATGAAAACCTACCGCATGAACCTCGCGGCGACGGCTCTGAAGCGCAACCGCAGCAGGAGGATAGGTGATATTGCGCTTTCATTAGGCTATGAGAACGCGGGCAAATTCTCAGCGGCGTTCAAGAGCGTAATGGGCAGAACGCCGCTTGAATACCGGAACAGTTTCCGTGAAACGGAGGAAGATATTGATGAACAGTAAACAAAAGGGTTGGTTCGGGCAGATGCTCGGACTCGCCGAAAACTGCAAGCCGAAAATGATATGGTCGGTGATACTTTCGGTCATTAGCATATCCAGCGGACTTGTGCCGTTTTATTGTATGTACCGCGTGATAGGCAAGTTTGTGGCAAGCACCGCAGACAGCGCGTGTATCACAATGTGGTGCATGATAGCGCTTGCCGCGTTCGCAGTAAAGGTCGCCTGCTTTTCGTTCTCGACGGCGTTGTCACATTCTGCAGCTTACGAGGTGCTTGAAAGCATACGCAGGCGCATAGCCGACCGCTTTCTGCACGCACCACTCGGCACGGTGCAGGATCACTCGATAGGCGAGATAAAGAACATCATAGTAGATAAGACCGAGAATATGGAGCCGCCGCTTGCGCACATGGTGCCTGAGGGCTCGGGGCATATTGTGCTGCCGGTAGTCAGCTTTATCGCACTTATTGTGATAGACTGGCGTATCGCGCTTGCGGCACTTGCGACGTTTCCTGTGGCGTTTATCTGCATGGGTCTGACCTTCAAGATAAGCGGCAAGAACTTTGACAAGTATAATCAGTCGAATTCGTATATGAACAGCGCGATAGTCGAGTATATCGAGGGCATAGAGGTCATCAAGGCTTTCGGGCGGACGGGTGTTTCCTACGAGAAATTTTCGGGCGCTATCAACGACTACAAGACTTTCGTCGTAAAGTGGATGAAGTCAACGTGGGTGACGATGAAGCTTGCCTTCGCGCTCTTTCCCTCGACAATGGTCGGCGTGCTGCCAATCAGCCTTTACCTGTGGACTCAAGGCAGCGTGACGGCAGCCGAAGCTGCCCTTGAGGTGATGATGTCCATATCTATGGTCGGGTCGCTGGCTAAGCTGGAGGTATTCTCCGAAAATATGCGCCAGCTAAAAAATTCTGTGCTGGAGCTTATGGGCTATCTTGAAATGAAGGAACTCCCGGAACCGCTGAGCCGGGCTGATGTAAAAAGCTTCGACATCAGCCTTGAAAACGTGCGCTTTTCGTACAGCGGCAAAGACGAGGATGAGGTGCTTCACGGCATCGATCTTGTGCTCCCACAGGGAAGCTTCACGGCGCTTGTGGGACCCTCGGGCGGCGGTAAATCCACAGTCGCCAAGATGATTGCTCGCTTCTGGGACGTAACGGGCGGCTCGGTCAGGATCGGCGGTGTGGACATAAAGAATATGCCCCTTTCACAGCTGTCCGGTTATATCAGCTATGTGGCGCAGGACAATTTCCTTTTCCGCGCGTCTGTCATGGAGAATATACGCCTTGGCAGACCGTCTGCAACGGACGAAGAAGTAAAAGCTGCAGCGCGCGCTGCGCAGTGCGAGGATTTCATAATGAAGCTGCCACAGGGCTACGACACGCAGTCGGGCGAAGCGGGCAAGCGGCTCTCGGGCGGCGAAAAACAGCGCATAGCTATCGCAAGAATGATACTCAAAGACGCACCTATCGTAGTTCTCGACGAGGCAACGGCTTTCACCGACCCTGAAAACGAGGACAAGATACAGCGCAGCATAGCAGAGCTTACAAAAGGTAAGACGCTGCTGGTAATAGCCCACAGGCTATCGACCATCGCCAAAGCGGATAATATCGTTCTGCTCAAAGACGGGCGTATCGAGGCGCAGGGAACGCAGAAGGAGCTTCTGAAAAACAGCTCGCTTTATGCTTCCATGTGGGCGGCGCATATCGGCGCGAAGTCGCGCTCGGTCATTAAAGGAAAGGAGGTCGTCAAGGTTGTTTAAGACGCTGAAAAGAATAATAGACTGGTGCGGCGAATTCAAAAGCAGACTGTTCGCAGGCTTCGCGTTCTCCTTCTTTTCTCATTTGTTTGCGGCTATGCCGGTAATGGTGGCAGCATATACCGTGGGTATGCTGATAGATTCCGAAATGAACGGCACCCGGTTCGATACTAAGTGGATAGGTCTCAGTCTTGCGGTGCTCATAGCCCTTGTGCTGCTCAGGTTCCTGTTCGACTATATTCGTGCAAGATTGCAGGAGACCATAAGCTACGAGCTTGTTGCCCGTGACCGCCTTGCGGTGGGCGACGCCCTGAAACGTGTTTCGCTGGGCTACTTCCAGAACATGAACACCGGCATGATATTGTCTTCGATAACTTCGGGGCTGAACACGCTGGAAAACATGGGCATACGCATGGCGGACGCTTTCATCGGCGGATATCTGAACTTTATCTGCGTACTGCTCTGCCTGCTGTTCGTCAAGCCCATTATCGCGCTTGTGGCGGTAGTGGCGGCTGCGGTATCGTTCCTGTTTCTCATGCTTGTTTCAAAGTACAGCACCAAAAACGCCCCCGTTGAAGCACAAACAAACAAAGATCTCACAATGGCTGTCATCGAGTATGCAAGGGGGTTGCCGGTGGTCAAGTCCTTCGGACAAAGAGGTGCTTCCACCGCAGCGATAAACAAGGCTATATCCGACAGCAAACGAATACACCTGAAAATAGAATGGGGGTACATCCCCTCGAACGCGGGACACCTTTTCGCGCTCAAATGCGGCACCGTGTGCATGGGGCTCGCTTCCTGCCTGATGTGCGCGGCCGGACAGCTTTCCTTCGCATATATGCTGATGTTCGTGTTCTTCTCCTTCGGGATTTTTTCAAGCCTTGAACCAATAAGCGACAGTTCGCATATCCTAGGCGTTATCTCCGACGCATTCGACCAACTTGATATACTGAAGCGCGAGGACAACATGATAGATAAAAACGGCAGAGATATAACGCTTAAAAACCATGATATCGAGTTTAAGAATGTCGGATTCGGCTACGACAGCAGAAAGGTACTCGACAACGTGAACTTCAATATTCCCGAAGGGACGAGCACCGCGATAGTCGGTGCTTCGGGCTCGGGCAAGACTACGATATGCAGCCTGCTTGCAAGGTTCTACGATGTGGACGATGGCAGCATAAAAGTCGGCGGTCACGATATACGCGAGCTCACCTGCGACATCCTGCTGAAGAACATAAGCATGGTGTTTCAGAATGTTTACCTTTTCAATGATACGGTAAGGGCCAATATCCTTTTCGGCGCTCCCGATGCAAGCGAAGAGGACATGATAAACGCCGCGAAAAAGGCGTGCTGTCACGACTTCATAATGAAGCTGCCGAACGGTTACGATACCGTCATTGGCGAGGGCGGCGGCACGCTTTCGGGCGGCGAAAAGCAGCGTATCTCCATAGCAAGAGCGATGCTCAAAAACGCGCCTATTATTATCCTTGACGAAGCGACGGCAAGCATCGACCCCGAAAACGAACACCTGATACAGAATGCTATAGCAGAACTCACAAAGGGCAAGACGATTATAACCATCGCTCACCGCCTTGCGACGATAGAGAACGCCGATCAAATACTTGTTGTGGATAACGGCAGGATTGTTCAAAAAGGAAGACACACCGAGCTCATGGCACAGGAAGGAATGTACCGAAGGTTCATCAATATCCGTAGGAAGGCGGAGGAGTGGAGCATAGCATAAAAGAGAAACGGCAGCAGCCAAGAGGCTCGCATTTATGCGATTTTTATCTCAAGAAAGTATAAACGGCTCCGCTCAATTAACGTCTTTGGGATAGGTGATATTCGTACAAAAACACTTTGCCAGGGTGGTGACTGCAGTGATTCTCTGTTTGTGCGGCATGATAAAGAAGACTTTGAGCGAACAAAAATATCTGATCGGCATCTACGGAAACTCTAAAGGCGCAGGTATTGCGCTGCTCGCTGCAAGCGTCGTTCCGGATATAAGTCTCGTCATTGCTGCGTCTGCATTCGGGCATATAATGCAGGTTACGGGAAAGCCCTCAGACGAACCTTGCAAAGCTATGGTGTCGTTCAACGGACGGGACTTTCCGTATGTCGAAAAAGGCAGTCTGTTTTCGGATTTCTTGAAAAGATGTGTAAAAGAACGAAATGTCCGGCTGCTTTATTTCTTTGATGAATGGGACAGAAAAGGCACGAGGAAAACGAAATACCGGTCGAAAACATAAAAGGCGATATTCTTTTTCTGACATCAACGTACGACGAATCCGTTCCCGCGAAGCGCAACGCAGAGATGCTCATGAAGCGGCTCGAACGTAGTGGATTTGTATACGGATTTAAGCACATAAATTCCGAAACGGGCAGCCACAATCTCGGTTATTTTCCCGTGAACAACAATATGCTGCCGCGCGAAAGGAAATATCCCGAGCAATGCCAGAAAGCCCGGGAGGATACATTAGAAATAATACTGCAAGCGCTGGAAAAATGGAGAGTTTCGTGAGATTAAGATAAAAAACACTATGTTTTTTCTTTCCTATAAGAATTTCTTTTAGAATATCATCACCAAAGCTCCCACTGCCGCGCATACCGGCAGACCAAGTAACATTCCGATACAGGACTGCTTGATATGAAACAAGTAGTCCTTGTATTCTTTCATATCCTCGGTGCCTTTTATCATCACCTTTTTGGAATGACAAAACCAGATACAGTCAAGAACAATTGCGTCATACCAGTCAACCGCAAGCCAGATGATATATGAATTCACAAAGCCGTCGATAAAAGTATCTGCCCCGTTGAATTTATATACCACGAACGAGAACAATACCGTAAATACGATAACTGCGATCGTTTTTTTCAGTATTTCTTTAGCTGTAAATCTTTTTTCGGTTTTGGAGACCAATCCCAATTCTATACATCTTTCTCTTATCGCTTGAGGATAATCCCCGACAGATCCGAGAGGATCTTTCAAAGTAAGCGGAACCACGATAAGAGTAAATAATATGATCCCGACAATACATTCTATCAATAAAGTCATATGTTTTTCCTTTGCAGATTATATTTTATGTTTGTTAGCAGTTTTTTCCACCGCCTTTGTCTGTGTGCATAAAAACAGTTTGCCCACAACCATACAAGGAACGTTTTCCAGCCTGCTTTTATCGTGACCATGTCTGTGTACAGCGTACGGTTCTCGCCCTGCTTTTCAAGAAATATCTCGTGATTCCATACCGGAACGTGAGGATTTCCCTCACAGCTTGAAACATATTCCTCGTCGAAACGCTCAATATGTATCGTATGCACGCCGAACGGGACAAATCCGAACAGTCTGAATTTATACGAGGTTTCGCCGCCGACCTCCCACTTGAAATCTTTGGCGGCATTCAAAGGTTCGAAGGTCGCGTATGGCTTTGCGATATATTGCAGCGTTTTAAGCTCCGTGAGCTTTGCGAATATGATACTTCTCGGTGCGGGCAGAATCGAGGTCTTTTTTACTGTCATAACATATTTGCTCCTGTTTTTATGTATGAGGCAGTCTTTTCAGGAACTCCCGTATGAGCGCGATATATTCGGGATATCTGACCACAAACGCGATGTGACCGCCTGTCATAGTATGCACCTCGGGACGGCTGAATAGTTCCGTCAGCGCTTCCTGATCGTTCTTGCTGAAAATATCCTTCTCGGGGTGGAGCAGCAGGACTTTTCCGTCAAATCTGCTGAAATCACCCGTCGTAAAATCCTTTTGACCGAGCATATCTTTAAGCAGCGCCATGGAATGGAGATACTTGTCGCGGTAGCTTTCGGGAACGGTCACCGCTTCAAAGAATGAGTGTCCGTACGCCTTTTCCTCGTCGGTCTCATCGTTCATATATCCCTCCGCAATCCCGACGAGCCGTTCTCTTATATTTTCGTACTTTGTATGCTTTATCTTGAAATTCAGCAGCGACATTGCACCGGCAGCTTTTCTCGCTTTACGCACATATTCGGAATTGAGCGACACGGTCGTCATAAGGATAAGTCCGCTTACATCATCGGGATATGCCCGCGCGTAGAACTGCGCGTGTACACCGCCGTCGCTTGCCCCGCACAGTACGGGCTTTTCTATCCCGAGCTTTTTCATAAGCGCGTGCAGGCATTTCGCCTGTCCTGCGTTCGTGCTGATCTCCTGCGGGTATTCAATTATCAGAAAACGGTACTCGTCCGAAAGCTCCTCCGCGTATTTTATCCACATTTCCTGCATTTCAAGTCCGTTGAACGCAACGACAGTCGTGCGACCGGTCTCGCCCGTGAGTATGTACCTGTATTTTACGCTGCCGATATCGGCAGTTTTATACGGGTGCATTTCGAGAAAGTTTTTCAGATCTTCACCGAATGCGTTCATTTTCATGCTCCTTTTCTGTTATTTAAGTCCGTCTCCTCGCAGTGCGTGAGGCGGGAAATTATCGGTCACAACGGGCGCGGTTCGCTTTATGAGAGTTGCGCAGCATTTGTCGCCGCAGGCTATTATTTCGTTCCTGTAAAACGGAGCGCCGAACTTCTCCGCGGTAACAAAATCGAGGTTGCAGAGATACGGAACAATGTCGCCAAGGCCTTTTTCCGTCAGAAATTTGCAGGCTCCGCATTTAATGCAGTATATCCTCACGCTGTATTCGTCGTCGGGTCCTGCGTATTCAAACAGCCACGCGTATGGGTACTGTTCCGCAAATCGGCGGCTTTTTTCCGCAAACGAGCGCAGCACTTTATGTGCGAGTTTCCGATTCAGCATACCGAGAATTATCCGACTGACTGTCGGCGATACCTTTTTCTTGCTGCGCTCCCAAGCAATATGCAGCAGTCTGCCGATCTCTTCATCGGGTACGTTATGCCGTCTTCCGACGATAAATAATGTCGCGCCTATGCAGCACATCGTCAGGTTCGATGAATCGTTGGAGTTTTTCTTCCCGCCGACAAACGGAATTGCGGGAAGCATCTCGTTTGCAAATACCTTCGCAGTTTCGTCTATTATGTCGTCGGCATTGGCGGAGAACGCTGTCCCGATCTCGCTTCCGGCGTATGAAAACAGCTTTCGGAGCTGCCGGTCATATTTCTTTCGGTTAGCGCTGTAATATGGGTGCATTTTTATCACTTCCGTTTATAGTGTCGCAAAGTTAGCGCAAGATAACTATATTGTATTATAACACATAAGTGCTAATTTTGCAAGAATTTTTTAAGGAAATCCTGATTACAGAAAAATTTTTTTAGTCTGTATTTCAGAAACAGTGAACGGACGGTTTTCCCGGATCCTGCCGGTCATGGCTGCGGATATCGGGGAAGCGACATCTCCGTTTTATATAAGCTATATGCTTGACATTTGTAAGGAGATACAAACAGATTTTTTCTGTTTTTAAAAAAACCTTCGACAAGAAATAATTGTAGGATTTTTTTGTTTGAAAACACTTGATTTTCCGAAAACAATGTAGTATAATATATGTGGTTAGGTATGTCTAACTGCGCTTTAAATGAAGACGAAACGGTTGGATAAACGGAGAATGATAAATGGAAAAAACAGTCGAACGTGCGATAAAACGATACCTAAAAAAGCATTTTCCGAACGAGTGGAAAACGATAGTAAATAAGGCCCATGAGCTTTATCCGGAGCTTATGTCAAAGGCTCCCGACATCGGCGGAAAAGAGAATATACTTGCAAATAATCTTAATATGTTCATTCTCGTTATCGCGTATTACGAGGCGTCCGGGCATCGTATCGACGGCACGGCGATCGACGAGATGCTCGATGACATTTATAACCGATACAAGTGGCTCGGCGCATTCCTGAACCTCAACAGAAGATGCACACTTTCGATGATGCAGAAAAAGCTGTACAAGAGCTACCGCGAATACGCACGAAAAGTCAAGGAAAAACAGTCTCGCGGCGAATGGCGCGAGACATGGGGAATGGTCGTCGATCCGCTGAACGACCCGACCTGCTTCAACTTCACGCTTGTCGGCTGTCCGCTCGCGGAGTACGCCAAAAAGTACGGCTACACAGAGCTGATGCCTCACATGTGCGCACTCGATCATAAGTATGCGAAAGTACTTCACACACGGCTTATACGCACTCACACGGTCGCAGCGGGAGCGGAGTCCTGCGATTACAGATATGTTCCCGACAAGAACGAATTCGCGAAAAACTACAAAGGAAAGATAGTATGACTAAACGAAAAACAATACTCGCGATTGTCTGCGGAATGCTCGGGTGTTTCTGCTTCGGAGGCGGCGACTGGCTTATGATATACGGCGACACGAGCTTTCACGCGGACGCTGTGAGTTGGCTGACAAACGGCGCTGCGGAGATCCCGATATGGCGGCAGAACCTTGCAATGGCGCTCGCATTTCCGGGGATAATTCTTTACGGCATAGCGCTGTTTTCGGTGCAGAATTACATCACCGACGAAAAGCGCAGAAAGGTGTATCACTATCTCAACGCGTTCGGACTTACGCCGTGGCTGGCGCTGCACCTTTTCTACATAATGATACTTGTGCTGTTTGCACAGCTCAACAACGCCGGCATGAAAATGAACGACGCGGCGCGGATATGCGGAGAACTGTATTCTGCACTGTCGTGGGTCGTTGTTGCAAGTGAAGCGTTTATGCTGCCCGTGTTCGTGTATTGGTTTTATTTGCAGGTCCGCGGGTTTACTGCATTTCCGAAACCGTTCGCGTTCACGAATGTTCTGATAATTTTCGGACTCTTGAAAGGTGTGACAATGCTCATGCCTGACAATGCGTTCCGGCTTGCGTTCACCAATGGACTTATGAGCGAGAGCATGATAATATGGTTCGCGATCATACTTATATTTGAAATACGAAAGGAGAAAAAACAATGAAAAACAACACAAAAGTATGGGATCTTTTCGCGCCTGTCTATAACATTTTCATGCGCACGAACAGGGCGGCTTATGAGCAGATGTACACAAATATCCGCGCGGTCATAAAGGAAAAAAGAGTGCTTGAAATTGCGTGCGGAACGGGGCTGATCTCGAAGAATGTCGCCGATGCTGCGGAAAGCTATATTGCGACTGACTTTTCAGAGAATATGCTTAAAACAGCGCGGAAGGGATAT
>JAFTAG010000267.1 GCA_017458655.1 Ruminiclostridium sp.
AGAAGCCGCAAGCGCAGATACCAATGCCTTTATATTTCTTTTCATATTCTCTCACCTCTCAGAATTTAACAGTGATATATTGACCGTTTTCAATTACCTCCGAAAGATTGAAGGTGTTGTATTCCGTTGCATAAACAGAATAAAGATCAAAGTCTGCCCTGTCTGCTGCTCCGCTGTCGTAGTTTATCTGATACGCCGTGCCGTCGGGAGCAATCATCAGTTCGTCGAGAAATCCGCAGCGCACGAACGCGAAACTCTCTCCGGGGTGTTCGGAAAATGCGTTATTTATTGTATCCCACTTGCTGCCGCCGAAATAACCTTGGTCAATAAGCTCTCCCTCATATTTGATCAGCTCTATAAGTGCTTTGATCTTACCGTCAACTATCACGGGGAAGAACTTGCTTGTAAGATATGCTTCGTTGCGATCGCCGTAGGCATAGACCATACAGAATCCGACCCTTGAGATCATGACCTCGGAGGGCAGACCGTCCTCGATAAGCAGGCACTGTGCCAATCTGCTGCCGCAGCTTTCAAGATATTCCGTTGCTTCGGCATCCGTCAGCGGTTCGCCTGTCGGAACGACCTCTGCTGTGCAAAGCTCGCCAGTGTCCCAGCCGCCACCTGTCGGCGCTACGGTCGTAAGCTCGGGTGTCATACCGCCCGCCGGTGCAGTGGACGAAGCGTACTCCGCTTCGTCAGGCGCCGCGCCCGAAGGCTCATCCTCCGTCTGCGCCGCGTTGCCGTCCGCTGTCGGAGGCGAATACGAAGCAATATACTGCTGCATATAATTTGTACCGAGCAGGAATCCTGTTCCTATAAGCATTACAGCCGCAGCCGCTCCGGCTGCAAAATATATCGGCTTGCGTGTTCGCCTGTAATTCATTGCTTCTTCTATCAGGCTGTCGTCGATGCAGTCGATACCGTTCATTATCCGGTCATTCATCATAAACGCCCTCCTTTCGCAGATAGTCCTTGAGCCTGTTTCTCATACGCATGAGCAGCGCGTTCACTCCGTTCTCCGTCATTCCGCAGCACTTCGCGATCTCCTTCGGGCTGTCGAAAAACCAGTACCGCCGCACGAATACGACCCTGTTGACCTGCCGTTCGCTTTGCAGGAACGCACTTATCTTCGCGCCGAGCTCCTTTGAGCTGCACAGCTTTTCGACATCTGTATTATCCGCGAGCCCGTCAAGCTCGTCGAACGACACCTGCACGTTGGGGTCACGCTTCGCCGCGTGGATATGCTCGTACTTTTTAAGCGCGAGATTCTTGACTATCCTGCAAACGAACGCCGCGAAATGCTCCGGTCGCTGCGGCGGTATAGTGTTCCATACGGCGAGATACGCGTCGCTTAAACATTCCTCAGCGTCGGAGCTGTCGTTCAGTATATTCCGCGCTATACGCATACACAGCGGGCGGTATTTTTTGTCTGTCTCGGCTATCGCGGTCTCGGAGCGCTCCCAATACAGCGAGATTATCTCTTTATCCTCCACGGCAGTCCACTTCCCTTCACTTGATAAGTACGGTTTTGCGGTGAAGCCATTACGGTTTTTAAAAATTTTTTATCGCATACTGTCGTAAAATGCAATAAAAAAAACATTACCCTTCTATAATGTTATGATTTGCTCCTTTCTGTGCGAATACACACAGTAATGCCAACCAACATTCCCAAAAAGAATAACGGTGACGCAATTACATAATTCAGACTTTCAAATCTCGCATTATTTGAATTTTGAAACGGCAGCAGCAGCGTCGTTAAATAATATGCGATCATCCCGACCGGAAAGCATATCGATGATAATGCCTTGTATAAAAATGAGATCACATTATTCATTTTCCCGAATGCTGCCGCGATCATCATACAAGCACAAACAGCAGCGGTCAACTCATATATAAAGAAGTCTCCCGATACAGGTAGAATATAGTTTGAAATACTTGGAACAGCTGTAATGTTGTTCAACGTCGTCAGCAAAACTATGAAGGCTGATGAGCAAAAAGCCGAAGCGAGAGCTTTTATCTTTATATCGCTTTTTGTTTTATCTTTGCTCCCGTATAGCTGCCTGTAAGATATACAAATACCTATTGTGATCCCAAATGAAAACAAATGGAACAAACAAAGCTGTACGCTGATCCAATTGCTTCCTATAGGGCAGCCGTAAAATGTCAGGCCAATTCTATACGCAAGATATAAAACTACATTAATTATAAATGCCACTACAGTTCCAACGTAAGATAACAAATATTTTTCTTTTATTAATGCGATCACCGATGCCCAATATATCGCTATTGGTAGTATAACATACAAAAGAAGATTTCTTATATCAAGGCTCTCATTTTGCCAAAAGCAGAAAATTACAACTATGGTAATAATCATATAGATGGATACCGGAAGGATTAAAAGAAGCCTTGTTTTTAAATTGATCTTATTATTTTTCATTGTTTCCCCACACCCTTGATGTCATATCTTCGTCAATATCCCGTTCTTGTCGGCTTTGTAGCGGGTGCCGTTCTTAAGGGCACCTCTAAAAACCTCTTGCCGCCCATTCGTACCGCCCTAAAGCCGTCATATTGCACAGATTTTCCTTGACATACGACAGTATGCCTGCGAAAAATTTGTACAATCTGCCGACTTTATGTCGGCACGCCTGAACGA
>JAFTAG010000268.1 GCA_017458655.1 Ruminiclostridium sp.
ATGCCCGCACCTTCAGGGTCGGAGAGGTCTCGCCCGAGGCGGAGCGCATAATGAAGGTAACGCAGGAGGCGCTGTTCATCGGCATAGAGCAGGCTGTCCCCGGGAACCGCGTAGGCGATATCTCGGCAGCGATACAGCAGCACGTCGAAAGCAACGGCTATCACTGCGTAAGACAGTATGTCGGCCACGGCATAGGTACCGAGATGCACGAGGACCCCGAGGTGCCGAATTTCGGCAGGGCGGGCAGAGGACCGAGACTTGTTCCCGGAATGACTATCTGCATTGAGCCAATGGTCAATGAGACCACTCCCGAGGTCAAGGTGCTCGGCGACAAGTGGACAGTCGTGGAGGCAAACGGAAACTTAAGCGCGCATTTTGAGCACTGTATCGCGATAACCAACGATAAGCCGCTCATAATGACGCTCGAGTCGCATTGACGGAGTTTATATGGAGTTCGGTAAGGGTATGATCGTAATAAGCCGCGCGGGGCACGACAAAGGCAGCTTTCTCGCGGTAGTGGGCACGGAGGACGGCAGGGTGCTCGTTGCGGATGGCAAGGAACGTCCGATAGCGAAGCCCAAACGCAAAAATCCGAAGCATCTTGCGATGACCCGGAAAACGGTCGATATCGCCGGTATGTCCGACAAGGCGCTGCGTAAGGCGCTGCGTGAGGCTTCCGGAACGGTAGGCGGCGATGATGAGGATCCGGAAAGATCCGGTATAGGAGAGTGAGCAAAGCTTGTCTAAAGAAGATGTGATCGAAGTTGAAGGTACCATACTCGAGGCGCTGCCCAATGCAACGTTCAGAGTAGAGCTTCAGAACGGACATAAGATACTCGCCCACGTCAGCGGTAAGCTCAGAATGAACTACATCCGCATACTTCCCGGAGATAAGGTAACGGTGGAAATGTCGCCGTATGACCTTACAAAGGGACGCATAACGTGGCGTGCAAAGTAAGAGCGGCCATATATAAAGACCGCGTAAACCTTAAAAGGAGGGTTTAGCAATGAAAGTAAGACCTTCGGTAAAGCCTATGTGCGACAAGTGCAAGGTTATAAAGCGCAAGGGCAAAGTCATGGTAATATGCAAAGAGCCCAAGCATAAGCAGAGACAGGGTTGATAGCCCCGTGTTAATAGGAGGAAAGTAATATGGCAAGAATCGCCGGTGTGGATCTTCCGAAGGAAAAGCGTGTTGAGATCGGTCTCACATACGTTTACGGCATAGGAAGAAAATCCGCAAATGATATTCTCGCAAAAGCAGGCGTGAATCCCGACACCCGTGTCAAGGATCTTACAGAGGCAGAAGAAGCCAAGATCCGTGAGATCATCGACAGCGGCTATGTTGTGGAAGGCGACCTCAGACGTGATGTAGCGCTCAACATCAAGCGCCTCGTCGAGATCAACTGCTACAGAGGTACCCGTCACCGCAAGGGTCTGCCCTGCCGCGGTCAGAGAACAAAGACCAACGCGAGAACACGCAAGGGTCCGAAGAAGACAATTGCAAACAAGAAGAAGTAATAAAGGGGGTAAATAAATGGCACAGGCTAAAGGCGGAAAGAAGCCCGTTATTCGCAGACGCCGCGAAAGAAAGAACATCGAAAACGGCTCAGCGCATATCCAGTCTTCTTTCAATAACACTATCGTTACGATCACCGATCTTCAGGGCAACACACTTTCCTGGGCAAGCGCGGGTGAGCTCGGCTTCAGAGGCTCGAGAAAGTCCACTCCGTTCGCTGCACAGTCGGCTGCCGAAACAGCTGCAAAGGCTGCTATGGAGCACGGTCTGAAGACAGTGGAAGTATATGTAAAGGGTCCCGGAGCAGGCCGTGAAGCAGCTATCAGAGCTTTACAGGCAGCAGGACTTGAAGTGCGTATGATAAAGGATGTAACTCCCATACCGCACAACGGATGCCGTCCGCCCAAGAGAAGACGCGTCTGATGATAATGAACCGGGCGTCGTAAGTGCCCGGAGTCGATTGCGGCTCGGAATATGATACGGGCTGCGAAGAACCGATATTTTTTGAAATAATTACGGAGGTCAATATGGCAGTAGACAGAACGCCGGTGCTCAAAAGATGCAAGGCACTCGGAATAAGCCCTATGGTAATGGGCTATGGCAAGGAAACAAAGAGGAACAGGAACGCCAACCAGAGAAAAAAGGTGTCCGAATACGGACTCCAGCTCAAGGAAAAGCAGAAGCTGAAATTCATCTACGGTGTGCTCGAAAAGCCTTTCAGACACTATTATGAAATGGCAGTCAAGGAAGAGGGCATCGCAGGTCATAACCTGATAAGACTCCTCGAATCGAGACTTGACAACGTTGTATTCAGAGCAGGCTTTGCTATCACGAGACGTGAAGCAAGACAGTTAGTGGGTCACGGTCACTTCACGGTGAACGGCAAAAAGGTTGATATCCCCTCTTACAGGATCAAGGCGGGCGACGTTATAGCTCTCAGCGAAAGCAGCAAGAAGAGCCCCAAGTTCGCGCAGATCGCGGAGGCTGTCAACGGCAGACTTATCCCCTTGTGGCTTGAAGTGAACAAGGAAGCTGTGTCCGCTAAGGTGGCAAGAATGCCCCAGCGCGACGAGCTTGATTACGAGATCGAAGAGCAGCTCGTTATCGAGTTGTATTCTAAATAATAGTATTCTTGCATATAATACTATTGGTGCAGTTATTTTTAATTCACGGTCAGACCTTAAAATGTGCCGCCTGTCGTGCGCATTAACTGTGATTTAAAATTAACCGGACATCTTGTTCATTGATTAAGTGACAGCAGGCGCCGCACCTGAAGCGGTGTCCACGGAAAAAGGATCCTCCCGCGAGGGCACTGTTCTCCCGCGTAGGATCCCCGATACAGCAGGAGGGTCAAGGAATGCTTGAAAAAATAGAGAAGCCTGAAATAGAGATCGTTAAGCTCAAGCCCGACGGAAAATACGGTATGTTTGTTCTTGAGCCTCTCGAGGCAGGCTACGGCAACACTCTCGGCAACAGCCTCAGACGTGTTTTGCTCTCCTCTCTTCCCGGTGTAGCGGTAACAACGGTGAAAATCGACGGCGTACAGCACGAGTTTTCCACCATACCGGGCGTTAAAGAAGATGTTACCGAAATCATATTAAACATCAAGGGACTTATCGCCAAAATGTACGGCGACGCTCCGAAAACCGTCTATATCGAGGCGGAGGGCGAGGGAACGGTCACTGCCGGTGATATCAAGACCGACAGCGAGATCGAGATACTCGACCCCGGAATGCACATAGCTACCTTAAGCGCGGGCGCAAAGCTCTTTATGGAGCTCACGTTCGACAGAGGCAGAGGCTATGCTTCCGCGGAGAAGAACAAGTCCATCATTCAGCCCGCTATCGGCGTGATCGCAGTTGATAGCATCTATACCCCCGTTCTGAAAGTAAATTACAGCGTTGAAAATACCCGTGTCGGCCAGAGAACAGACTACGACAAGCTCATTATCGAGGTCTGGACAGACGGCACGATCTCCGCTAAGGAAGCCGTTTCCTATGCGGCAAAGGTGCTCTGCGAGCATCTCACGCTGTTCGTCGATCTTTCGGACGAGCTTACACAGCCCGAGCTTATGGTCGAGAAGGACAACAAGAGCAAGGATAAGATACTCGAAATGACTATCGAGGATCTCGACCTCTCCGTTCGTTCCTTCAACTGCCTCAAGCGCGCAGGTATCAATACGGTCGATGACCTTATCAATAAGTCCCAGGAGGATATGATGAAGGTCAGAAACTTAGGAAAGAAGTCGTTTGAGGAGGTCAGAGCAAAGCTCCAGTCGCTCGGCTTCGATCTCGCGTCCAACGACGATGATTGATTGACAGGGGATATTCCCCTTCGGAAAGGAGAAAACCGGAATGGCAATGAGAAAATTAGGCAGAACAAGCGACCACAGAAAGGCTATGCTCAGAGCTATGGTAACGTTCCTGCTCGAAAACGGCAAGATCGAGACCACAGTTACAAGAGCCAAAGAGGTCCGCAGCGAAGCCGAAAAGATCATCACACTCGGCAAGAAGGACGATCTTCATTCAAAGCGTCAGGTTTTTGCATACGTTACAAAGGAGTCCGTTTCCAAGAAGCTGTTCGATGAGATAGCTCCCAACTATAAGGAGAGAAACGGCGGTTACACAAGAATTATCAAGGTTGGCCCCCGCCGCGGCGATGCCGCCGAAATGGCTGTTATCGAGCTCGTTTAAGAGACTTGTGCATACGGAAATGCGCATTCGCGCGCCTTTGCAGGCAGCACAAGGGGCTGCGCGCCCCTTGACCCGCGCCAGCGTGACGCTGGACCCAATGTTATTTTGTGGTCAGTTTTTTCAGTAATCAAAAATGATCGCCCCCTGTGAAATCTCACGGGGGCGTTTTTTCATATCTGATACCAATTTTAAATCAAGATGTCTATAGATTGATTTAGATTTAGTATGATGTATCTATAGACGCGGGCAGTCCTATCGGACAGCAGAAACTTCAGGCGCGGATCGCGGGTGCCGCGTGGCACCGCCGGGAGTCCAGAGGGCGGCGTTAGCGCCTCTGGCAGGGGTTCCGGGGACAGAGTCCCCGGCTGAACTTCTCTCTCCTCTCTCACGCGCGCAGCGAGCGCCATTCGGTGATGATAGTGCCGATAGAGTCGATATCGCTGATCTCGGCGGCGTCCTTTAGCTTATTGAAGCACTCGGTCTGTGCGTCGGAGCTGTAGGTATAGCCGGTCATTTCCTCGACTATCTCATCTATCTGGAGGGTATCGAACATATCGAGGGCTTCCTGCATCTTGTCGAGGAGCTCCCTGATATCGCTGTCGGAGGCGGCGACTGTCTCCTTTGCGACATTTGCCTCTGGGATATGCGGCTGCAGGATATCCTTCATAGAGCGATAGACCGCGAGCATCGGCATAGTCTTTTCCTTGATAAGGTCGAGATTGTTGTCATTTCCGGCTTTTTCAAGCTCCGCGGCTGTATCGGCGAGCTCCATTGCTCCTATCTGGCGGGAAGCGCTCTTCAGCGCGTGAACTTCTATCGTGTAATCGTGTATCTTTCCGTTGTCGTAGTGGCTCTGGATAGTATCGGCCTTTTTGTCGATAGAGAAGTAATACTCCTTCATTACAGTCATAAACAGGTCGAAGCTGCCGAGGTGTTCTATGGCGGTCTTGGTATCGAGGCCGGGTATCTCTATCTGCGGCGCGGCGAGAGCCTGCTTCTCCAGAGCGTCCTGTGCCGCCTGTTCCGCTGAGATCGGCACTACCTTTTCCTTCGGGAGCCACTTGTGCAGCTTCGCGGTAATGTCCTTGAGGTCGATAGGCTTTGCGACAAAGTCGTCCATACCTTCGGCGAGGAACATTTCCTTTGCGCCGCTGACAGCGTTCGCCGTGAGCGCTATGATCGGTATCCCGTCGTATTCCGGCATAAGTCGGCGAATGATATGAGTTGCCTCGATACCGTCAACCTCGGGCATCATATGATCCATAAAGATAGCGTCGTACTGTACGTCGTTCATCATGGCGATAGCTTCGCCGGCGCTTCCCGCAAGGTCAACGGTCATCTGCAGCGGCTCGAGCAGACCCTTCGCGACGGTAAGGTTGACGCTGTTATCGTCAACGATAAGTATCTTCGCTTCGGGAGCGACAAAGTTGATGTTCTCGTCCTCGGTCGTATCGGAGAACAGCTTGATATCGCTGACGCCCATGGCGTTGTACAGTCCGAGGGAATAGACGGGCTTGCGGATAACGTGAACGTTGGATATAAGTATCGAGCTTCTGCTCGCGTAATCGGCTATCGCGAGGCAGTTTATCTCGCTGTGCTTTTCAAGGTAGTTGAGCAGCGAGTTGGTGAGCTCGTTCTTGTCGATGATAAGGAAATCGGGTTTATAGGTCTCGAGCTCATTGCAGTTATCGACCTCTATGTATTCCGCGCCGATACGCGTAAGATCGGTGAACAGCTGCTCCTTGACATACCGGTTGTCTATGCGCACGAGGCATTTAAGCTTTCTGTCGAGCGGCGGTACGGACGGCATCTTATCCACGATCTTCTGCGGTATCCTGATAAAGAACGTGGTGCCCTTGTTGTATTCCGAATCAAAGCGTATGCTGCCGCCCATAAGGTCGAGGAGCTGACGGGTGATCGCGAGTCCGAGGCCGGTACCCTCGACGTTTCTGTTGCGCTTGCTATCGACCTGCTGGAAGGAGTTGAACAGCTTCTTCTTGTCCTCGTTCTTGATACCGATACCGGTATCTTTAATTTCGAGCTTTAATATTACGGTATCGGGGTCGGCGGGATCGAACTCGCAGCCCACCTTCAGTGCGACATTACCGCGCTTGGTGAATTTTACCGCGTTGTTGAGAATGTTTATCATTATCTGATGTATGCGGAAGTTATCGCCGTTGAGCATACGCGGTATCTCGGGCGCGATATCGAGCGTGAATTCGACGTTCTTGTCGCCGATACGGGTGTTTACGATATTGGCGACATCGTTGATAATGGAGAGTATCTCGTAATCATCGGGAATGATCTCCATTTTACCGGATTCTATCTTCGAGAAGTCGAGGATATCGTTGATGATAACGAGCAGGTTCTTTGCGGCGACCTTTATCTGGTTTACGAAATCTCTCGCGTTCTGCGACATTTCCTCACGCAGCGCGAGATCGACCATACCGAGCACGGCGTTCATAGGTGTGCGGATCTCGTGGCTCATATTGGCGAGGAAGTCGCTCTTCATACGCGATGCGGCCTCGACCTCGCGGTTGGTCTTGAACAGCATATGGTTCTTATACGCGATATCCGAAAGTACGCCCGCTATAGTTTGGAGGGAGTTCGCCGCCTTGTCGATAGTCTCCTTATCGACGATACGGACATCATGCACGGCCTTGACGTATTCGTCGGGGTCTATGCCGAGCTCCTCCGCGGTCTTTCTGAATTCCGACAGCACGGGCGGCTTGGTGAGCACCTGACCGCCTATGAAGCTGCCTATCATCTTGCCGTTGACCATGATCGGCGCTGCGAAGTCAACAAGACCAGCGTGGCAGTAGTAGGAGCAGGGCCTTCCGCTCTCGTGAGCTACCTCCGCGCCGTGCTTGTCGCACTCGAAGCATTTCATACAGCCGAACAGCGAGCGGCGGGTATATTTCATACAGAAATCGGTGAAATTGGAGCCCTGTGTGACCGCTACACCGTTTTTGTCGGCGGTGAGGGCAGCCATACCGCTCATCTCGGAGAACGCGTCCTGAATGCGCTGGAGCATCTCCACGTCGATGAGATCGGTCAGCTTTAGGTTGTCGAGCTCGTCATCCGCGGCGGCGGGTACGTTCTTTTCGTCTTCCATACGGTTTATCTCCTTTTGTTAAGCGAGGTTTGCCACGGTAGCGAGCAGCATTTCCATATTGATCGGTTTGAGCAGATAGCCGCGGGGTTTGAGCGACATTATCTCCTCTACCTTTTCTCTTTCGGAAACGCCGGTGAGGAAGCATACCGGAATGCGGGAGTATTTCTCGTTGTCCTTCATCATTCTGAATATCGCGGCGCCGGTCATAATGGGCATTTCGTAGTCGAGTATGACAAGATCGACATTGTTCATCGACAGGAACTTCTCGACCATTACGCCGTTGAGCATAGCGGTGACCTCGTATTTGTCCTCAAGAGCCGCCTTGATCGTTTTGAGCATAAGTCTGTCGTCATCGACAACGAGGATACGCTTCTTGTGGTCGTCGTCGATCTGCTCCTCGAAGCCCTTCTCGAGAAATCCGAGAATGCTCAGTGCAAGGTTGTCGGAGGATATCGGTCTGCGTATCAGCAGCTGCGCGGTATGGGGATGATTTTCCTCGAAATCCTTGCAGTCATCGGCTTTTCCGACAACGATGATAGGCGCTTCGTTGTAATGCGTGTTTATTTTCAGACGCGGTATCTGCGATATGGGCTCACTGTACGCCGTGTCCATAAATATCACATAGGCGTCGGGTTTTATCAGCTCGAAGTGGTTTATGACGTCTCTCCAGTCCTCCGACGTGCTGATGTTTGTGAAATACTTGTCGGTATATTGGAAGAAGTCCTTTAAGATAGAGGGGTTTTCTCCGCCGTTTATAAGAATCTTGTATTTTGGCATTCCGTTCATCCTCCGTGCTGCTGTATTTGTATGCCGAAAAACGACATAAATATCCTCTGTCCATTATAACACAAATGACCACAAAAAATCAAATGGTTTTGGGCATTTATACAAATAAGATAAAAATTTCGGCATTTTGCACAGCATTAACAAATTTATAACAATTTCCCGCAGCAAATGCAGAATCGCTGTCTCCTTTGCGGGAGGCCGATGATACAGAATGTTAGACCCGTTTTCCGCATAAGATATGAGTAATATTCGCAGAGTAAAAAATATTGCAACGGCAAGAGAGAAATTGAGAGAAAATGAGAGAAATGAAGAAAAATAAAGAGAAAAGGGGATATATTTAAAAAATATTCCCGAAACCTATTGACAAATGATGACAAACCCGCTATAATATCACTTGTTCACTAAAAAATCAGGAGGTAATAATAATGTCAACCTATATGCCCAAGGCAGAAACAATTGAACGCAAGTGGTATATTCTCGACGCCGCCGGAAAGCCTCTCGGCCGTGTAGCGGCTCAGGCTGCGACTATCCTTCGCGGCAAGAACAAGCCCACATTCGCACCTCACTGCGACTGCGGCGACCACGTTATCATCATCAACTGCTCCAAAGCAGTTCTCACAGGCAATAAGCTCCAGAAGAAGTACTACAGATGGCATACCGGCTATATCGGCCACCTCAGATCCATCCAGTATGAAAAGCTTATGGCTACAAGACCCGAAAAGGCTATGGAGCTTGCCGTAAACGGAATGCTCCCCAACACAACGCTCGGACGCAAGGCTCTCACAAGACTTCGTCTGTACGCGGGCGCAGAGCATAAGAATCAGGCTCAGAAGCCCGAAGTATTTGAATTTTAAGGAGGGGAACATCAATGTACGATTCTAAACCTTATTACTACGGAACAGGCAGAAGAAAGCACTCCGTTGCAAGAGTTCGTGTATATCCCGGCAGCGGCACTATCACGATCAACAACAGAGACATCGATGATTACTTCGGCCTCGATACACTCAAGCTCATCGTTCGTCAGCCGCTCAACCTCGTTGGCGCTGCCGAGAAGTTCGATATCATCTGCACAGTCGCGGGCGGCGGTGTTACCGGTCAGGCGGGCGCTATCCGTCACGGTATCTCCAGAGCTCTGCTCCAGTACAGCGACGAGCTCCGTCCCGTTCTCAAGAAGGCGGGCTTCCTCACGAGAGACCCTCGTATGAAGGAAAGAAAGAAGTACGGTCTGAAGGCTGCACGTCGTGCTCCGCAGTTCTCGAAGAGATAATCATTCCCGAACGGGTTTATTTATCAAAAACAACGAAAAACCTCGTAAACACTGCGTTTGCGAGGTTTTCTTTTTGCCTGAAAAGCACGCTGAGAAATGCTCAAAAGCTGTCGGCAGCACCCGTACAGCACCCACTGATATATGAAGCCTACTGCTTGATAATCTGATATCTATATCGGAAATAATATAAACGTTTTCGGTTCCTTTGTCGTACAAAGGAACCGGGTCAGGAGTTTGAGGGTAGGGCAGAGCCCTACCCTCATGCGCGTAAGCGCTGTCTCGAGCGTAAGCGACCTCTCTGCTCTCTCACGCGGCAGCGGGCAGCTCTTGCGACTTCTGCGACGAGACTGTGATGTTTTTGCCGTCTGTGATGAACGTTATGTCTCCGTTGATGTCCGTTCTGTAGATCTGTGCGCCGTAGGTTCTGTAATGCTCTATGACCTGTGCGTGGGGGTGGCCGTAGTCGTTGTCGGTGCCGACGCTGAACACGGCGTAACGGGGCTTTACGGCGCGGATAAACGCATAAGTGCTTGAAGACGAGCTGCCGTGGTGCGGTGTTCTTATCACGTCTGCGGAAACGTCCGCTCCCGAAGCGAGGATATCGGCCTCCGCTTCGGCTTCTATGTCGCCGCAGATAAGGAAGCTCGTGCTGCCGTAAACGAACTTTACCGCTGCCGAGATATTGTTCAGATCCTCGTAAGTTCCCACTGGCGCGAGTATCTCGAGCCGACAGCTTTCGCCGAGCTCTATCGTCATACCGGGCTTTGCCGCTGTCAGCGGGATGTTCTTTTCCGCCAGTACATCGAGCAGCGCGGTGTAGGTGACATTCTCGGGAATGAGCTCGTCGGGTATCGCCGGCATCACCGCTTCGGCCGCGCCGAATTTGCGAAGCAGCTTGTACATACAGCCCATGTGGTCGGAATGCGGGTGAGTGATGTACGCGATATCGAGCGTCTTTACGCCGTGGTCGTCGAGAAATTCCCGCACATTGTCGTACTCCGCGTACTCGCCGCTGTCTATGAGTATGTTCTTTCCGCAGGCCTGTATCAGCGT
This sequence comes from Ruminiclostridium sp., assembly GCA_017458655.1. Lineage (GTDB taxonomy): Bacteria > Bacillota > Clostridia > Oscillospirales > Ruminococcaceae > Ruminiclostridium_E. The sequence goes on from JAFTAG010000268.1 coordinate 10,432, forward strand.
GCAGTCGCCCTGTCCCACATCGACGAAATACACCGCCGCAGAGCCGTCGGGTACCGGGACGGACGCTTTGCTGTCGCCGGAAAGGCTCCCGAAAAGCAGGAACAGCAGTGATATGACTGCCGCCGCCATTACCGAAAGGTACAGGACGGCGGTTTTCTTACTTATGCTTTTTCTTTTTGGCTTTTGAGGGTGCTCCCGGGGCACCGGAAGCCCTCCCGTGAGGTACGGACCGACTTTGTCCGTGCCCTTTATATTCCTGTGCGGTCCTCCCATTGCTTCCACTCTTTCCGCTGTTCGGCGATGCCGGTATCAGGCAGCCCGCGCCGTTTCCGATAAGCTCACGCCTGCCTGCCTTTATCAGCGCTTTTTCGACAAGCTCGCGGTTCTCTTTTTTGTAATATTGCAGCAGCGCGCGCTGGAGCTGCTTGTCCTCGTACTTCCGCGGAACATACACCGGCTCGAGCGTGTAAGGGTCAAGCCCCGTCCAGAACATCGCGGTGGAGATAGTTCCCGGGGTGGGGTAAAAATCCTGCACCTGCTCGGGGCGTATGCCGTGCTTTTTGAGGAATACGGCGAGATCGACCGCGTCGTTAAGCGTGCAGCCCGGGTGCGAGGACATAAGATACGGCACGAGGTACTGCTCCTTGCCCATTCCCTTTGTGATGTCGTAGAACTTCTTCTCGAACCGCTCATACACCTCGATATGCGGCTTCCCCATACAGTCGAGCACTCTGTTGCTCGCGTGCTCGGGGGCGACTTTGAGCTGGCCGCTTATGTGGTGCGCGATAAGCTCCTTCATAAACTCGTCGTTCTCGTCCTCGATAAGATAGTCATAGCGTATGCCGGAGCGTATGAACACCTTTTTCACGCCCTTTATCTCCCGCATTTTCCGCAGGAGCGACAGATACTCGGTATGGTCAACTTTCAGGTTGGGGCAGGGCGACGGCGCAAGGCACTTTCTGCCCTTGCAGAGCCCGCTTTTTATCTGCTTTTCGCAGGACGGGTGGCGGAAATCCGCGGTAGGCCCTCCGACATCGTGGATATACCCCTTGAAATTCGGCGACATCGAAAGCTCGCGCGCCTCATTCAGCACGGACTGAGCGCTTCTTGTCTGTACGCGCCGCCCCTGGTGGAGCGCAATGGAGCAGAAGTTGCAGAAGCCGAAGCAGCCGCGGTTGTGGGTTATCGAGAATTCCACCTCGCGTATGGACGGCACGCCGCCCTCCTTCTCGTACATCGGGTGATATGCGCGCATATAC
>JAFTAG010000269.1 GCA_017458655.1 Ruminiclostridium sp.
GTTGATATTTCCAATGGTAATTTTAATTGATATGTGTTATAATATTCTCGTGATATGTTTTGCATAATTTTATTATATCACAAAAATGACTGCATTTCCACCTTTTTCCGGTAAAAATGCAGTCTATTTTTTTACAGCGCCTTTTCCCCATGTGGCTCGCCTGAGGGCGAGCCACGTTTCTCGAGCGTAAGCGGCTCTCAAACTCTCGAGTGTAAGCTGACTATCTTCTCTCTGTGGAAAACTTATGGTTAATATATATAGGTGACTGAAAAGATTTTGAGCAAAATGAACAAGTGAGTTAAAAAAAAGGGGTGTTGATTAAGCGTAATTAGAGAATTATCCCGATTTTGGAATAAAAAACTCAAAAACTTGTTGACTAAAAAAGAATTTCGGGATATACTTATGGTAAAGCGGTTACAGGTGCGAATGCAATATGCGGATGTACCGCAAGGACAAGGAGACATAAAAGTTATTTTTGGAGGGATCTTTCAATGTTCGTAAGAGAAGTAGAGGTCAAAAATCAGGTAGGTCTTCACGCAAGACCCGCTACATTCTTCATTCAGAAGGCAAATGAATACAAATCTTCTATCTGGGTAGAAAAGGAAGAGCGCAGAGTAAACGCAAAGAGTCTGCTCGGTATCCTTTCTCTCGGTATCGTTGGCGGTACGCCTATCAGGATCATCGCGGACGGCTCCGATGAACAGCTCGCTGTTGACGGTCTTACAAAGCTTATCGAAAGCGGTTTTGAAGAATAATCGGAACAAGACATATAATATGAGCCGCACTGTACAAGTGCGGCTTGTGTTTTTGTGTGGTGAACAGACAATATTATTGCCGCGGCTTGTACGGTTTGCCTCGTCGAGCCCGACGAAAGCGTGAAAGCAGTGACCATTCCCTCGTCGAGCTCGACGAAAGCGTGAAAGCAGTGACCATTCCCTCGTCGAGCCCGACGAAAGCGCGAAAGCAATGACCATTCCCTCGTCGAGCCCGACGAAAGCGTGAAAGCAGTGACCATTCTCTCGTCGAGCCGAGCGCCCGACCCGACCGCAGATGCAAGCGTGTTCTTTTTCGCAGTGGCCTGATGTACGGAGAGTAACCCGATGAGAGCGCGACAGCGATAAATCGGGGCTTTCTCGCTTAATTCCGTCGCCGTCTCGTCAAAGAGGTTGCCTGCGCGGGGCTGTTCTTATTGCAGAGACTGTCTGTTAAACCCAAATGCACCTATGCACACTGCACTCCCGCAACCTTCTTTGACAAGACGGCGATACGCGCCCTTTAGCGGCTCGGTACGAGACGCCATACTTCTCCGTCGCTTCGGACGGAAAGTAGGTCGCCACGCAGGCAGAGACCTGCAAAAGCGGCACAAGTTTTCTTGCGGGCGAAAAGAAGACCGAACTGCACCCCGGCGGGCACTCGCCGCACCCCGGCGGAAAGAAACTGCGTTTATCCGGGTGAACATTTTTATTTTTGGAGAAGTCAATGAGATCTGCTAAACATATTGCTTTAATATATATTATTATAATGGTATGCACATTCGCGCTGTCCGGCTGCTCCGGGGCGGGATATGAGGGGAAAGACCTCGTTGACCGCGCAAAAGAGCTCCACACCGGGCTCGAAGCCGCGCATATCACAGTTCGGGAATATATCCGCGGCGAAACCGAACGCGGCGACGGAGCGGACAAGCAGAATTCCCCCGTCGTTCAGGAGATACGGTACCGCTTTGTGGGCGAGGTCATGCAGTATATGTACATCGGGCGGGACGCTGCCACGGGAGAGGAATACTACGAATTCAACAACGGCACCGAGCTCGATACCTGGCATACCGGCGACAGCGGGTGGAGCTTCGCCGCGAAGGGCAGCGAGGGGTACTACAGCTATACCCGTATGAACCGGCATTATTTCGCGGACGGGGCGCAGCTGCTCGACGACCATATTTACGCGGTGAAGAATGCAAAGGTCACAAATGAAGTTGGCGGGTTAAAGACGGTGCGAATAGAATATTCCGACGACAAGATCTCGGAAATTGAGCAGATGTCGGGCGTTTCCGACTATACACAGAGGTATTCTGTAGATACGGCGATTCTCGGCGGAAGATGTACGCGGCAGGAGATAAGCTACAAAAAAGACGGTAGGATATATGTGTATTCGATAGCCATAGAAGCCGAAGACCCGTCTGTGCCGATAGAGCGCGCGGAGCCGGAAGAGCTGCAATAAAAGAACTCCGCAGACCGGACAAGTCTGCGGAGCCTGATGTTCTTATCGTATCGGAGGCTGCTGCGAGCCGTTTTTCGACGAGCTTACCAACAGCCAGATGATGCCGCCGATGAGCATGGCGAGACCGGCCGCCCACAGCATATAATAGCCTACGGAGTAGCCGCCGAATTGGCTGAGCTCCCTCATTGATTCGGCACCGCTCGCGGTCTCGATGATATTCCATATCGTGACGGCGGCACCCGCGCAGATAACGCCGATGTGGATGCCGAATATCGACAGCACCATGGCGCCCGCGGCCAATACCATATAGATTATCGCTATCACGGCATTCCCTTCAAGCAGCGAGACGGACGTGTGAAATCCGTAACCCGAGGCGTAAATATACGGAAGGAAGGTCGCGATGAAGCAGAGCATAGCCGCGCCCATACCCGCCCAGTTCGCGCGCTGCACGAACGGCTGTTTCATAATATTTTCGGGCGAGAACGCCTGATCCATACGGCGGTCGAATTCGGACTGCGGGCGCTGACCGTAGGGCTGTTGTCCGTAAGGCTGCTGACCGTAGGGTGTCTGGCCGAACGGCTGATCGCCGGCAACAGATCGGTTGTTTATCTGAACGTAGGGCGTTTGGCCGTATGGCTGCTGCCCGTACTGCTGCTGACCGTAGGGCTGCTGACCATACTGCTGCTGACCATACTGCTGTTGACCGTAGGGCTGCTGCTGTCCGTACTGCTGCTGTTGACCATAGGGCTGCTGATCGTATTGCTGCTGTGCATACTGCTGCCGTCCGGGCATACCGGCGAGCCGATCGCCGCAGAAGGAGCAGAAAGCGGAATTATCGGGGACGTTTGTCCCGCATTTGGGGCATATCATAATATATTCCTCCTGAATGTGTGTGCTTTTCAGACATTATACCACAAAATGCCGCGTTTTTCAATAGAGAATGACAATATTTATATATTACCCCCGGGATAACTCACAATAATGTTATGACTCGGCCGCGTCATTATTTAGATAAACGGCGAAGCCGCACCATAACTATTCATTCTTCACTATTCGTTATTTCTGTGTCAGTGAAGAGTGAATAGTTAAGAATGAGGAATGAATAGTTGTGGCTGCGCTCTGCACTTGATCTTATTGTGAGCGGCGGAACAGCAGTTTTCTCTCCCCGCCGGAGAGGGTGAGAGAAAACAAAATACTTACAGCAGGTCCTCCGCTGCTGCGGCGCAGGCGGCGGAGCTCCGGAAGGACGGACTTTATGAAAAAGGACAGGATCGCACTGATACTGAATATTGCGGCGGCCGTTATCGGGCTTGCCGGGGTGGGGTTGCGGCTTTCGCGGAGCGCGGACGACTTCTTTCTTTATTACACGCAGCTGTCAAACGTTCTGGCTTTGATCTCGTCGATACTGTACATAATGTTCCGCGATACGGGAAACGAGCGGCTCGGCAGGTTTGTCCGGGCGGTGCGGTATCTCGGGGCCTGCGGGCTTGCGACGACGTTTGTTGTGGTGATGTGCATTTTCATACCGGTGAGCGGGTCGGTGAAGTCGCTGCTCGATACGCCGCACGGGGTATTACAGCATGCGGTCTGCCCGGTGATATCGGTCGCGTCGTATGTCTTTTTCGAGAAGGGGCTCAAAGCCCGGCGCGCGGTGCTGATACCGATCGGTGCGACCGCGGTTTACGCTTTCACGATATATACGCTGAACTTTCTGCGGCTCGCCCCGGCGCCTTACCCGTTTTTTGACGTATATAATAATAGTATAGCGGGACTGGTGCTGTGGTTCGTGGGGCTGCTTGCGCTTGTGGGAGCGCTGGCGGTGGCTGTGTTCGCCTGCAACAGGCGGTTCGGCGGAGTTGACAAAGGCACCTGAGCGTGGTATAATAAAAAGAGAGTGTTTGTGAATATTTTTGACAGATGACGGGGGTCGGGATAGAAGTGAGCAATGAGTCGCATTCGTTTAACTGCCCTAAAATAGGTGCTAAAGAGCGGGCAAGACTGACACATCAGTTTCTGACAGACCACCCCGATTCAAAAATAGGCTCTGTTGTACCGTATGAGAACCGGAATTATTTTTATCTTGTAAAAGTTTATGATGTCGGTTCGTATGAATTTACCTTAAAGATCCCTCTTACGGAAAAGAACCGGAATAAAATAAATGAACTGAGAAAGGGGCATAAGAGAAATGAACAGTGACGTTTTTACCGAAAGAGAACGCAGATTTATCGATCTGATAAAATCAAGAATGTCCGATACCGATACGCGGGAAGACCTTGAAGTTGTTGTTTTTCCTGCGATTTTATCGCTTGACGGTGAAAATGACAATCCTATTTTTGAAGATGCGCTGACTTACGTTGAAGAACATCCGGAAGCAACATTACGTCAGATAGGTGAGTATATTATTTCTTTATTACCTCCGATTGAGATCGTTGACGATGACGAAGAGTCGGCATAAGGCGAATGAAATACCGCTTTACAGATGAATGCAAAGCGGTATTTTGCATTTTTCGGGGCGAAACGCCCTCTTTTTGTTGCAAATGCACAAAAAGGGACGGGAACCTCACGAAAAATTCTACATACAAATTTTAAAAAAATCTTGTAATTTTCGGAAATATAATGTATAATAATTCTTGCACTGTATGAATGCGCGTCGGAAAGCGCGCGGCGGTGAAACCGAAGGTTGCGGCATTCAGCCGGGAATTTCGGCGGAGAAGTGGGGTCGCGAACCCCGCGAAACGGTAATTTCCCACATAAACGGGAAGGGCTCGCCAGTGACGGGTACCCCCGCGAAATTTCCAAAAGCTCCGGGAGCTTCCCGGACATCAAGGAACACACGAGA
>JAFTAG010000270.1 GCA_017458655.1 Ruminiclostridium sp.
AAGAAAAGATGTTTTTTGACAAAGACGCGGAAACTATGGCAAGAAGCGAGATCGAGCGCATACAGCTCGAAAAGCTGAAAAAGATAGCTGTGTACTGCTACGAGAACGTTAAGCTGTACAAGGACAAGTTTGACAAGGCGGGCTTTGACCCGTACAAGATAAAAGAGCTCGGCGATATAAAGTATATCCCGTACACGACAAAGGAGGACTTCCGCGACAACTACCCGTTCGGTATGTTCGCGGTGCCGATGCGCCAGATAGTTCGTATGCACGCTTCCTCGGGCACTACGGGCAAGCCCACGGTCGTAGGCTACACAAAGAACGACCTCAATATGTGGAGCGACTGTATGGCGCGTATCGTATGTGCGGCGGGTGCGACATCCGACGACATAGTGCAGATATGCTTCGGTTACGGCCTGTTCACGGGCGCGCTCGGACTGCACTACGGACTTGAAAAGGTCGGCGCTGCGGTAGTTCCCAGCTCGTCCGGCAACACCGAAAAGACCGTTATGATGATGAAGGATTTCGGCACCACCGCGCTCGTATCCACACCGTCCTATGCTTTACGCATAGGCGAGGTAATGGAAGAACTGAAAATAGACCCGAAGGATATCAAGCTTCGCCTCGGACTGCTCGGCTCGGAGGGTGCGACTCCCGAGATGCGCGACCAGATAGAGCAGAAGCTCCACATGTTCGTTACCGACAACTACGGTATGAGCGAGCTTATGGGACCCGGCGTATCGGGCGAATGCACCGAGCGCTGCGGTATGCACTTCTGCGAGGATCACTTCCTGCCCGAGATAATCGACCCCGCCACCGGTGAAGTCCTCCCCGAGGGAAGCAGCGGCGAGCTCGTAGTCACCACGCTTGATAAGGAAGGCCTTCCCGTACTGCGTTACAAGACCCACGATATCACATCCATAACATACGAAAAGTGCAGATGCGGACGTACTCACGCCCGTATGATGAAGCCCACCGGCAGGACTGACGATATGCTGAAAATACGCGGCGTAAATGTATTCCCGTCGCAGATAGAGAGCGTTATTATGGTGATACCCGAGATAGCGCCGTATTATCAGCTCGTTGTAGGCCGTGAGGGCGCCGCGGACAACCTCGAGGTCAGGGTCGAGCTGCAGGACGCGTCCCTGCTCGACGATTACCGTAACCTGGAGGAGCTCCGCAGCCGCATCAAGCACGATCTCAAGACCGTCCTCGGCATCAGCACCAAGGTCTCCCTCGTGGAGCCCAAGACGATCGAGCGTACCGCCGGCAAAGCCAAGCGCGTTATCGACAACCGCCCGAAGGAGACAGCAACGTTCTCGGTAGAGAAGTGATCGAGAAGGCCGCTGCCGCTCGAGAGAAGCGCTTACGCGCTTGGGGGAAAGGAAACCTTTCTTGGAAGAAAGGTTTCCTCTCCCCCAAACCCCTACTCTTTCGAAAAAACTGTATTGGCTTCGCAGTTGAATTTGAAGGTTTCTGCTCCTGTTGACAGGCTGCGGGAAAGGAGATATAATGGATAAGATCTATGACAGACTCAATAGGCTATTCAGAGATTTCTTCGACGATGAGGATATCGAGATAGATGCCGATACCACCGCCGACGATATCGACGATTGGGACAGCCTCAACCATATCACACTCATGTCCGCCGTCGAGCAGGAGTTCGGCGTCCGCTTCACAATGGGCGAGGTCTCCGGTATGAAAAATGTCGGAGAAATGGCGGATATCATCAAAGCCCGAGGAACAAAGCTGTGATATCAAAAACAGCCGGTTTTGACACCAATGTGGCTTTTATGCCGCGAAAGCCTATTGACAGTGAGTTTATCTGTGATAGGCTGGTAGCCGGGCAGCATCTGCCCAACGGGCGGGTGCTGCCCGTGCTGCCGGACTATCGCAGATATCGAGGCTCGCTGTCAATAGGTTCGTGGAATAAATGCCCATTGGTGTCAAAAGTTTATATTTCCGTATGCTTTTTTTGCACAACCTTGTTGAAAGAAACGATTGACATTTTTTCGCGAAACTGCTATAATATTAAAAACGAGGGCGTTTTGACCACGGGGTCAGTGCGCCCTTTTGCATTTTTCAGCCAAAATATTAATCAAGAGAGGTCAACCTATGAACGAGAATTACGATGTTTCGAGGATTTTCGGCGAGGACGTGTTCGATGAGCACACAATGCGTCAGCGCCTGCCGAAAGAAGTGTTCAAAAAGCTGAAAGCCACGATGAATTCCGGCCGCGAGCTCGACGGCTCGATAGCCGAGAGCGTCGCCGCCGCAATGAAGGACTGGGCGGTGGAAAAGGGCGCAACGCACTACACCCACTGGTTCCAGCCTATGACCAACATCACCGCCGAGAAGCACGACAGCTTCATCGCGCCCACCGGCGACGGCACGGTGATAATGGAGTTTTCCGGCAAGGAGCTTGTCAAGGGCGAGCCGGACGCATCATCGTTCCCGTCCGGCGGAATCCGCGCCACATTCGAGGCGAGAGGCTATACCGCCTGGGATCCCACGTCCTGCGCGTTCGTGAAGGACGGCACACTGTATATCCCGACGGCGTTCTGCTCCTACACCGGCGAGGCGCTTGACAAGAAGACCCCGCTGCTGCGCTCTATGGACGCACTCTCCGATCAGGCGATAAGGATACTGCGCCTTTTCGGGAACAGCACGACCACACGCGTTGTCGCAACTGTGGGCGCCGAGCAGGAATACTTCCTTATCGACAAGAGCGTTTACGAGAAGCGCAAGGATCTGATCTACACCGGCAGGACGCTGTTCGGCGCGCCGCCCCTCAAAGGTCAGGAAATGGACGACCACTACTACGGCACGATAAACAGCCGTGTCCACGCGTTTATGCGCGACCTCGACAACGTGCTCTGGCGGCTCGGCGTGACCTCCAAGACCGAGCACAACGAAGTTGCTCCCGCGCAGCACGAAATGGCGCCGATATATTCGAGCGCGAATGCCGCGGCCGACCAGAACCAGCTCACAATGGAAGTAATGCAGAAAACCGCGCTCAAACACGATATGGTCTGCCTGCTGCACGAAAAGCCCTTCGACGGCGTGAACGGCTCCGGTAAGCACGACAACTGGGCGCTCTCCACGGACGACGGCCTGAACCTGCTGAACCCGGGCAAATCCCCCACCGAAAACGTGCAGTTCTTAACGTTCCTCGCGGCGGTGATAAAGGCTGTTGACGAATACCCCGAGCTGCTGCGCCTGTCCGTTGCTACTGCAGGCAACGACCACCGTCTGGGCGGCAATGAAGCGCCCCCCGCTATCGTTTCGGTATTCCTCGGGGAAGAGCTCGACGAGGCTGTGAACGCGATAATAAACGGCGACACGGTGGCAAAGAAGCATTCCGAGTTCGACCTCGGCGTGCTGACGCTCCCGCGCTTCAAGAAAGACCTTACCGACCGCAACAGAACGTCACCCTTCGCTTTCACCGGCAATAAGTTCGAGTTCAGAATGGTGGGCTCGTCACAGAATGTCGCGACCGCAAACATCATTCTCAACACGATAGTTGCCGAGGAACTGAAGCAGTTCTCAGATGAGCTGGAATTCGCGCTGTCCGAGGGCAAGAACTTCGATATCGCGATACATGACCTGCTTGTACGCACCTTCAAGGCACACAAGCGGATAATCTTCAACGGCAACGCCTATGACGAGGCGTGGCGTGAGGAAGCGCAGCGACGCGGTCTCCCGAACCTCGTATCTTCCGTTGACGCAATACCGCACTTCGAGGACGAAAAGAGCATAGCGCTGTTCACCGCGCACAAGGTATTCACCGAACGTGAGATACACGCGCGCACCGAGATACTGCTTGAAAACTACTACAAGACGATAAACATAGAAGCGCACACCGCCGTCGATATGGTGAAGCATCGCTATATGCCCGCCGTTATGGCGTATGAGAAATTCCTCTGCGACACGGCGTTCTCAAAGAAGAATGTCGGGCTTGACGCA
>JAFTAG010000271.1 GCA_017458655.1 Ruminiclostridium sp.
AAGCCTGTTCAGCCTTCTTCTGCGGAGCAAGAATTCTCTTTGTCGCAGGTACCGAGAACAGTATTACAGCACCGATAGCAGTAAATACGATCTCGGGAAGCATATAGGAGCCGTTGTAAAGGAAGCTGTAGAGGTAGGAATTGTCTGTCGAGAAGCCATCCCACAGCTCGCCGAACGAGCCCCAGATGAACACGCCGCTGATGAAATGCGCTACAAACCGCAGGAACAGTGCGAACATCGTACCGGCAACGCGTCCGGGGACGCCGTGATTGCGGAAGATGCCCGCAAAGCCGATAACGGTGTAGGCGAGGATGTAGTCGATAAGTATGCAGGAAACGAGCGACACGGGTGTAAGTCCCCAGCTCAGCACCTCGGCGAGATCAATGAACATCTGCGCAAGTGCGAATACGAACGATACCGCAAGGCCTTTCACAATGCCGTACTTGATGCTGAAAAGGCATATCGGCAGCATGGACAGCAGGGTGATCGACCCGCCCCACGGGAGCTTGTACACCTTTACAAAGCTCAGAACGACCGCGAGAGCTACCATGACCGCGCCCTCGACAAGCATGATTGTTTTTGTGTGTTTCATAACTATGTCCTTTCTTTTGCGGGGAAATAAAAAACCCCTTTTTACGCAAAAGGGGAAAAGGCCTGTTTATTTCCCTACGGCGGCATTACCCGCATCAGGTCAGGTCGAAGCGTAGTTTCGCTTCCTCTCAGCCGAATATCATCAGCTCCCTTTTTGCGTTGTTATTATAGCACACTTTCCGCGATCTGTCAAGACATTTACGGCCAAAATTTCCGGCGGCGGGAAAATATTGACATCGCGGCTAATATGTGATAGAATACTATTGAGAAAGTGCCGTACATATTGTTTGTTACGGAAATGAACACAGTTGTGGTGGGCCGGACAAAGCCTGTAGCTCTCCCGAAGCGTTCAACGCCAATGGAATGTTGGCAGAGGTCGTGAAAGGAGGCGATGTGAGTGGGATACCTCTGCGAACTCCTACATATCGTATGCTTACAGTCAGCGAATATCATAAATTGTCTGCACATCTTTCTCGAGTACCTCGGTATCTCGGCAAAAAGAAAGTAACCACCCGGTGTCTGCAAACGCGGTGGTTACTATCGTAGATAGATGATCGCTTCGGGAGCACATCTGACTGCGTTCCTCTTATGAACATATTATAGCACATTCTCCCGCGTCTGTCAAGGGCAGCGTCCGAAAACGGGCGCGGTTATTTTTATACCGACAAAAAATGCACAACAGCGGCAAAAACGTATTGACATTTGGTGGATTTAGCTGTATAATACTATATATAGTGCTTGAAAAAAGCCGGAGGCGCGAAATGAAGTTTTACAGGTGGAATAAACACTACCTCGGGTGGGGTATAACCGCATTTGTCGTAATAGCCCTTTCTATAGTTCTTGTTATGATGCTTTCCAACCTCGAAAGCATCGGAACGGGGATAGGAAATTTCATCGGTGCCGTAAGCCCCATTATCTACGGCTTTATAATAGCGTATCTCCTCGCTCCCGTAGTAAAGGCATTTGAGACCAAGGTGTTCGGGAAGGCTTTCACCAAATACGACACGACAGTCCGGCCGAAGGTAAAGGTGAAAAAGATCACCTCGGACGATGATGTGCTGCACGAGGAAATAGAATTAAAGCCGTATGTCACCAACAAGGTAAGACGCGGTATCAGTGTGGCTGTCACGTTCGTCATCATTTTCGGCATCCTGATCGGTATGATAGCGGCGCTTATCCCGCAGCTCACCTCAACGCTCAAAATGCTGGTGGCGAACATACCTTCATACATCGACAATATTTCCATATGGGTCACCAACATCTTTCAGGAATACCCCGATATGGGTGCTCAGATCAATGATATGATCGACGTGGGTCTTTCGAACCTGCAAAACTATCTGAGCTCGGATATAATCCCGAGAATGGGCGATTATCTCGGATTTCTCACCAACAGCGTGATGACGGTGATCGGAATAGTTATGAACATCTTCTTCGGCATCGTAGTGGCGGTTTACTGCCTTTACAGCAAGGAGCTGTTCTCGGCGCAGCTCAAGAAGACACTGTATTCTTTGGTGAGCGTTAATCGCTCCAACAAGATACTCGTGAATATCCGCAAGATACACAAGTCGTTCGGCAACTTCATCACCGGCACACTTATCGACTCGTTTGTGGTCGGCTGCATCACCTTTATCGTCTCCACGATAGCGGGAGTCCCGTTCTCGGTGCTGGTATCGGTCATCATGGGTCTGACGAATATCATACCGTATTTCGGCCCGTTCATCGGACTTGTGCCGAGCCTGATACTGATATTTATGGAAAACCCCGTGATGTGCATCGTGTTCACGGTGATAGTGCTCATCATACAGAACCTCAACGGCAACATAATCAGCCCGAAGATACTCGGCGGAAGCACGGGACTTACCAGCTTCTGGGTAATATTTGCCATCCTCGTGGGGCAGGGAATATTCGGCTTCTGGGGACTTATCATCGGTATCCCGCTGTTTGCCGTGATATTCAGTACGGTAAAGGCGTTCATAACCGACCGGCTCGAAAACAAAGGCTTGCCGTCGGGCTCGTACGCTTACACCGATATAGCCACGTTCCGTGAGGAGGATATGACGCCCGTGTCGCTTTCCGAAACGCTTGCCGCCGAGCAGGCGGAGAAAGCCAGGAAAGACGCCGCCGAGCGTGAAATCAAAAAAGC
>JAFTAG010000037.1 GCA_017458655.1 Ruminiclostridium sp.
ATTCGCACCGCCCTAAAGCCGTCATATTGCACAAATTTTCCTTGACATACGACAGTATGCCTGCGAAAAATTTGTACAATCTGCCGACTTTATGTCGGCACGCCTGAACGACAATAGGTTTTTAGAGGAGCCCTAAAGAAAAAGAAAGGAATAAGTTAAAATGAAAAAGAAGATCTTATGTGCGTTGCTGACAGCCGCCGTCATCTGCTCCTGCGCGGGCTGCGGCGGAAATACTCCCGCCGCGACAACAAAGGCGGCCGAGGCTCCCGCGGCAACTGCGGCCGGCGAGACAAAGTCCGATGCGGACGCTTCCTCGATAGCGAAGGCAGTGCTCGACGAGATCCCGATAGCATCGGCGTTCGAGAAGAAAAAAGATACGCTCGGAGATTACTTCGATGACCTCAATGTTGACGCGATCGAAGATTTCAACTACACGATATGCGCGTCCGGAGCGTACCCCGACGAGATAGCTGTTTTCAGATTTTCCTCGGAAAGCGACGCGGAGGCTGCCGTTCCGGTAATGGAAGCGCGTCTTGAATATCAGACGAAGATGTATAAAGACTACACTCCCGACGAAGTATATAAGTTAGAGGACGCCGTGATAAAGCAGAGCGGTGTGTGGGTATGGTACCTCGTCACAAGCAACAACACGAGGGCCGATGAGATAGTCCGCGGTCAGATCCGATGACCGGAAAGGAGCCGAAATGGCAGGAGAATGTCTTGTAATATCGGTGATACTTGGTGCGATGATAGTTGGATTTTTCCGCGCCAACAGAAAGAACTGGGGGCTTGCGGTGCTTCCGCTGGGATTTGTACCGTTTGTCACGGGTGCCGTGATGTATTTCGTTGAACGCGTGTTCAATGCGGACTGGACGTTCCTGCTCCCTATGATACTGATAGTGGCGTCGCTCGGCATCGCCTGCCTGTGGATAGGCGTGTGCAGCGTTATCCTTATCAAGACAAGGAAACTCAGGGTAAGCTATGTCGGGGTTTCCGTCGTGTTCATCTTCACCGTTTCGCTGATCCTGCTCATAAAGTATTACTTTCTGGCTGTGCCTGCCGCGGCATAATAACGGAAAAGAAGCCGTCCCCGGGAATATCCGGGGACGGTTTTTGCGTTAAAAGCGCGGGATGTGGGGGCGCAGCCCCCGCAAAAAAGAAAGCCCCCTCCCCGCGGGGAGGGGGAGGGGGAGGGGGCTCGCCTTACAGGAAAACCGTCCTCTGCCCGGTGAGCTTGAATACCAGCTCGAGCACGGCGATGATCACCGGCTGGTGCAGCAGATATATCCACAGACCGTGCCGTCCGAGGAACGCAAGCCCGCGGAATCGCGTCATATTGATGCCGTTTGCGGCTCTCGTGGAGGTGAAATACTGCCCGAACGAGGCTCCCGCAAAGAACAGGAAGAGGTTGGGTATCAGCGGGAAATAGTCGCTGCTCACGAAATCTCTTGACGGAAAGCCGAGCGGGAACAGGTGATAATGCCCGTAGAAGAAGTCCGGCATTTTCACCGTGAACAGCCCCTCAAAGCCGATATATCCGCTCGGGATATTGAGCGCCGCGACATACAGAATGCCGAATATCACGACCCCGATCACCCACGGTATGCTCTCGGTGAACGAACCCAGAAATCCGTAGATAAGGCAGGCTATGCCGAGAAAATGCAGTATCCCGAAAAGTATCAGCTCCGACGGCATCACGACTGCCGTAACGAACGTCAGCAGCATACCGAGGAAGAAGTACACGGCGCCGCGTTTGAAGTTGTTGCGTGAGAAGTTGCAGGATATCCCCGCAAGGAATATGAATACGCCCGCGATGAATGGCTGTACCCAGTACATAACGGTGTCGAGCCAGCCGGGCATATCGTGACCGTACACAAAAACGATGTCGAAGTAGATATGATAGAGTATCATCGCGATATAGTCCATACCGCGTATCTCGTCGAGCAGTCCTATCCTTTTTCCCATAATTATTCTCCAATTTGATAAGCACTGTCTGCCGCTTAAGGAAGGCTCTGTTTCTGTGCCCCCCGCCGAAGGCGGGGGGCACAGTTGCATAGATCTTGTTTCAGCCTTCGTCCGCGTATTGAGACTGGGCTTTGTTTTTCGCTTTTGCGGCTTATTTTATGATAAGCTTGCCCTTGTCGAGCGCTATCGTCACGCCCGTGGCGTTATCGCCGCTGAGCTCGAATATGCCCTCGGTGAAAGTGCCCTTGAACTTCTTTGCTACGGTGTTGAGCTTCTTGTCCGAGGGATCCATTTTTACCGCCTCGTAAGTGAGCATCGCCTTGTCGATAGCCTTTATCAGTCTGAGTGTCAGCTTTTTGGAATCGGTAAGTATGCCGTCCTTGGTTATCGAAAGACTGCCGAATGATAAAATGCTGCTGTCGGCATCGGAGTAGATGCCGCCGGTCGATACATCGCCGAGAACGATGACCTCGCCCATTACCGAAAGCAGTGTCTTTGCGGCAAGCTTGCCGGAAACGGTCGAATCCTCCATTGAAAGGACGCCCGCGGATACATTCCCGAGAACGTAGGAGCGATCCAAAGACGCGAGCTCGGTCTTTGAAGATGCTGTAACGTTGCCGTTAACAAGGCAGTCGCTCATACCGAGCCCGAGCTTTGCGGAAAGTGCGCCGTTCACGAAGCATTCCATAAGCGAAAGGTCGCAGGACGATGTGAGCTTACCCATTACCTTTACATAGTAAAGCAACGCCACGCCGCTCTTTGCGGAAACGGTTATCGCGCCCGTTTCGCAATAGTCTGTGCTGCCCATTATCACAAGGCCGTTCTTGGCGGTTATCGCGCCGAGCTTCGGGCAGTTGTTGAATTCGATCTCATTGGAGGAGGTTATCTTGCCGTTGACGGTGACGTAATTGAAGAGGCTGACGTCCTCCGACGCGGTAATGGAAACAGCTCCGTCGATCGTGGTGGGGCCTGTCACCGTGAGAACGCCCTTTGAAGTTATGGCGCCTGTCTCGGGGCAGCCGGAAAGCTCAAGCGCCGACGAGGAGGTTATCTTGCCGAGGCATTCGGAGTTCGTGATGAGGTTGGTGCCTGTCTTTGCGGAAAGCGTCAGAGCGCCGTTTATCTTGCAGTACGAGATCTCCGCGAGGCCGGTGACCTTGGTCACGCCGAAATATGAATCCGACGCGGTGAGCGCCTTTTTCGCGGTGACTGCCGCAGCCTTCCCCTTTGCGGTGATAAGTGTAAGACCGCTTATCGTGAGGTCGTTCTTCGCGGTCACGGACGGTACCTCGAGAACAGCGTCGGCGGCGGACATAAGCGTTACGGGAACGTCGGGCAGGGAGACCGCCTTCTTCTCCGAATGGTTCGCGAGGAGCTTTATCGTGTAGAATCCCTCCGCCGCGCCGGCCTTTATATCGGCGTTTATCTTGTCTATCGCGTCGGCGATCGTGTCAAAGTCGCCTTCTGCGCCGACCGTGAGCACGGAGTTCGCGGAATCCTCGGCGATCAGCGTGAAGGTCGCGCTCCTGCCGCCGCCGCAGTCGTATTTGTAGGTAATGGTGGGGTTTGTGACGGTAATAGTCTTATTGCCGTCAAATGTCGCGCCGCTCCAGTTCGATGCCTTTGCGGGATCAAAGCCGGGGAGCTTTGTGAGGTCAAAGGTATCGACTTTGCCGATAGAGTATTTGTTATCCGCCGCATACAGGCTTGTAAGCGCGGTATTCGCGGACAGATCGAGGGAGGTAAGCATATTCTCCCCGCAGACGAGCATTGAAAGCGCGGTATTCTTGCTGACATCAAGGCGTCTGAGCTTGTTTGAAGAGCAGGTGAACTGATCGAGCAGGGGATTTCCGCTTACATCTATGGATGTCAGCATATTATCGTCGCAGTATAATGTCTCAAGGGCGCCGTTTTTGCTGACGTCTATGGCAGAAAGCTTGTTCTGTCCGCAGTACAGCTCTCTGAGCTTGGTGTTTTTCTTGACATCAAGACTTGCGAGCGCATTTGTGCCGCAGTTAAGAGCCGTAAGAGCGGTACATTTTGCGACGTTGAGAGCGGAGATATTATTATCCTCGCATCTTACCAGTGTAAGAGCGGTGTTTTTGCCGAGATCAAGGCTCGTGAGACTGTTGTGAGCGCAGTACAGCTCCGTGAGCGCGGTGTTATCGGAGAGGTCGAGAGCCGTGAGCTGATTGGACTTGCACTCGAGGTGTGTAAGCGCGGTGTTTTTGCTGAGATCGAGGCTTGTAAGGCTGTTGCCGCTGCATCTTAAGTTTTCCAGCGCGGTGAGGAATTCGATACCCTTCAGGGACGATATGGAGCTTGAGTCGGCTCCGATATCCACAGCCGCCGCGATCTCGCTCTTGGAGAGCTTGTCGTTATTGTCTGTGTCGAAGTTCGCGGAAACGTACTGTCTGAAATTCGTGTCCGGGAAGTTAGCTTCGTTGATATCGACCTCATCGCCTACGGGGGTGGGTGTAGGCGTATCATTCTTGTCGTAGCGGGTAACGTAGTAATCGCCGGATTCTACTTCCGATTTTGTAAGAGTGCGTCCCCAATATATCTGTGCCTTGCCGTTTATGGTGATATTTCCTTCGGCGATAGTTACGCCCGAATCATTCTTTTCAAGGATTATCACCGAATGTGTATTGCCGTTGTAACGCAGGATATCACCGACACGCAGCGCGTCATAATCGACCGGCTTCATCTCATACGCAGGCGCGTCACCGAAAGCAGCGTCGCTGATTATCATACAGAATGCGACACAGCCGCCGCCCGTATATTTGGAATAGGGTGTTGTCATGTCGTAGCCGTAGTAGATGTTGTTCCACACATAAGTGTCGCTGTTGTCCCACGCTTTGCCGTTGGGATAGCTGGACTTCATCGCGATCATACGGCTATAAACGAGCTCCTGATCCGTAGAATGCAGCAGGGGCGATGTGCCGGCATCGGGCGCGGGAGCGTTCTCGTCGATCTCCGCGATATAGAAGCCGGTCTCCGAGTACGCCTCGTCAACGACGACGGGCTCGGGCACTGCGGCGGTCTGTTCAATGATATCCTCCGCAAAAGCGGCGGTATTGACCGCGCAGAATGTCATTGCCGCGGCACAGAATACCGCAAGCAGCTTTTTCAATTTGTTTGGCATATATGTTCCTCCTTTTCTTAACGGTACGGACGGCCTCCTGCCGTCTGCAAGCCTTATACATTAAATTATATCATAAAGCCCGTCATTTTGCAATATAAATTCTTGATTTATCCAAAATTTTCTGCTATAATATAGACAAAAAGGTAACGATCTGAAAGACGTAAAGAAAGAAGGTATAAGGCCATGTCAATACTCGCAGCATTTACCGTTCCTCACCCGCCGATGATAGTTCCCGCGGTGGGGAGAGGAAGCGAAAAGCAGATAGAAGCGACTATACGCGCCTATGAGCGCGCCGCGGACGAGATAGCCGCGCTTGCCCCGGAAACGATCATCATCTCCAGCCCGCATTCCGTGATGTACGCGGACTATTTCCACATTTCGCCGGGGGAGGGCGCTTCCGGATCCTTCGGGGAATTCCGCGCTCCGCAGGTGAGATTCGACGAGAAGTACGACACCGTGCTCGTTCACGAGACCGAACGGCTCGCAAGCATAGCGAACTTTCCCGCGGGCACTCTCGGCAACAAGAAGCCCGAGCTCGACCACGGTACAACGGTACCGCTGTATTTTATCAGGCAGAAGTACACGGGCGGAATGATAATGCGTGTCGGACTGTCGGGGCTGCCGCTGATCGAGAATTACCGTTTCGGTAAGCTGATAGCCGAGGCGGTGGAAAATACCGGCAGACGCGCAGTGTTCGTAGCGAGCGGCGACCTTTCCCATAAATTGCAGGACTACGGGCCTTATGGCTTTGCACCGGAGGGACCCGAATACGACAAGCGTATAATGGACGTTCTCGGGCGCGGGGCTTTCGGTGAGCTGCTGGACTTCGACGAGACGTTCTGCGACAAGGCGGCCGAATGCGGTCACCGTTCCTTCGTGATAATGGCGGGCGCGCTGGACGGGCTCTCCGTAAAAGCCTCGGCTCTGTCTCACGAGGACGTCACCGGCGTCGGCTACGGAATTTGCACATTCTATCCCGCCGGCGAGGACAGCTCGCGGCATTTCGACGAGGAATACGACAGAAAAGCCGGTGCGGAGCTTGCCGCAAAGCGCGATAAAAGCGACGCCTATGTGAAGCTCGCCCGCCTGTCGCTGGAAAGCTTTATCCTTAACGGCAAGACTATCCCGATCCCCGACGGCCTTCCCGAGGAAATGCTCACCAAGCGGGCAGGAGCGTTTGTGTCTATACACAAGCACGGACAGCTTCGCGGCTGCATCGGGACGATACTTCCCACCACGGGCAGCGTCGCCGAGGAGATCATCACCAACGCCATAAGCGCCTCCACCAAAGACCCGCGCTTCGACCCGATAACCGCCGATGAGCTGGAATGGCTCGACATCAGTGTTGATGTGCTCGGCGAGCCGGAGGATATCCCGTCCGCCGATATGCTGGACGTGAAGCGCTACGGCGTAATCGTGACGAGCGGCTACAAGCGCGGCCTGCTGCTGCCCGACCTCGACGGCGTGGATACCGTCGAGCAGCAGATAGAGATAGCGAGCCGCAAGGGCGGCATACGGCCCGGGGAGCCGGTGAAACTGCAAAGATTTGAGGTTATCCGGCATTATTGATATTATTTGTATTCTATCTCCCGCCGCAGGCGGGATAAACTCTGCTTACTCGGCGAGGTGACACCTTATGGCAAAATGTACCGTCTGTTTCAGACACTGTGAGATACCCGAGGGCGGGACCGGCTTCTGCGGAGCGCGGACCTGCGCGAACGGTATCGTGACCGCCGCGAACTACGGCAGGATCACGTCCCTTGCGCTCGACCCTATCGAGAAAAAGCCGCTGTCACGCTTTCATTCCGGCAGTACCGTGCTGTCTGTCGGGAGCTACGGCTGCAACCTGCGCTGCCCGTTCTGCCAGAATTACG
Source organism: Ruminiclostridium sp. (assembly GCA_017458655.1). GTDB lineage: Bacteria > Bacillota > Clostridia > Oscillospirales > Ruminococcaceae > Ruminiclostridium_E. Next base: position 6,985 of record JAFTAG010000037.1, read on the forward strand.
GCATTTCGTGGTCGGAAAAGGCTATGAAGCTCGCGGAGACCGCCGAGGCCGTAACGCCCGACGAGCTCGCTCACGCCGCGGAGAACTGCAAAGGCCACGGCAATATCGGCGTCGCGTTCACCTACAACGAGCCGCTTGTCGGCTACGAGTTCGTCCGCGATACCGCAAAGCTCGTCCGCGAGCGGGGAATGCTGAACGTAATGGTCACGAACGGCACTGCGGAGCCGGCGATACTTGAAGAACTGCTCCCGTACATCGACGCGTTCAACATCGACCTGAAAGGCTTCACGGACAGCTTCTACAGCGACATTCTAAAAGGCAGCAGGGAACAGGTCATGCGGTTCATCGAACGCGCCGCGCGGAGCGCCCACGTTGAGCTGACCACGCTTATCATTCCCGGCGGGAACGACGGCGAGGACGAAATGCGGGAGATGTGCGGTTGGATAGCGTCGCTTCCCGGCGGGACGGATATCCCGCTGCACATATCGCGGTTCTTCCCGCGGTTCAGAATGACCGACCGCCCCGCCACCGATGTCGCGCACATCTACCGCCTTGCCGATATCGCCCGTGAAACGCTGAAATACGTTTATACCGGCAATTGCTGAAGCTTCTCCCCGTCGATACGGCGGGGAGCTTTTGCACCCGGACAAAACATTTTCCGACTATGCAACCAAATAGCACAGGAATGTTGTTTTCGGTTGCTTGACAAAACATTTTCGGCAATATATAATGAAATTCGGAAAGGCGGTGGAAATGTGATACAGTTCAGCAATCTGAAAATGTTCCGGCTGAGATCCGGGCTAACACAGGAGGATATCGCCGAAAAGGTGGGAGTATCGCGGCAGGCCGTTGCAAAATGGGAACGCGGTGAGTCTATGCCGGATATCGAAAGCTGTATCAAGCTCTCCGACATCTACGGCATATCGCTGGACGCGCTTGTACGGAATATGCACTCCGAAGCGCACGACGACAGCGACGGGAAGCACGTTTTCGGTGTTTCCAAAATAAACGACAAGGGACAGATGACCTTGCCCGCGGAATGCCGCAGAGTGTTCGGGATAAAGCCGGGAGACTCGGTGCTCGTGCTCGGCGACGAGGATAAGGGCATAGCGCTGCTGCCGCTCGGCGACATAGGGAAAGAGGAGAAGGACTGACATTATGAATGCTATCGAAGTAAGGGGACTTACAAAAAAGTACGCCGCAAAGACCGCCGTTGACGGGATAAGCTTTTCGGTCGCGGAGGGCGAGATGTTCGCGCTGCTCGGTGTGAACGGCGCCGGAAAGACCACCACCGCGCGAATGCTCACCTGTCTGTCCGCTCCCACATCGGGTGAGGGCTTCATAAAGGGGCACAGCGTTCTCACCGAAAAGGCCGCCGTGAAGCAGATCGTAGGCATTTCCCCGCAGGACACGGCTGTTGCCGAAAAGTTAACCGTCCGCGAGAACCTCGAGCTTATGGCGAAGGTTTACGGCTTCGGCAAAGACAAGGTAAAAGCGCGCACCGACGAGATGATAGAAATGTTTCAGATGCGTGAAGTCGAAAATTCCCGCGCAAAAACACTCTCGGGCGGCTGGAAGCGCAAGCTCAGCATAGCTATGGCGCTTATCGGGGAGCCGCAGGTGCTGTTCCTCGACGAGCCTACGCTGGGGCTTGACGTGCTTGCGCGCAGGGAGCTCTGGAGAGCGGTGGAGAAGCTCAAAGGCAAGATAACGGTAGTTCTGACGACACACTATATGGAGGAAGCCGAGGCGCTTTCCGACCGCATAGCGATAATGATAAACGGCAGGCTTGCCGCGGTGGGTACTCTCGCCGAGATAGAGGAAAAGGCCGGTGTAAGCGGTCTTGAAAACGCTTTTGTGGCGATAGCCGAAGGGGGTATGGACAAATGAACAGGATATCCGCGTTCTGCGCAAGGAACATCAGGGAGCTTATGCGCGACCCGCTGAGCTACATATTCTGTGTGGCATTCCCGCTTGTGATGCTGATGATAATGTCGGTAGTCAATACGAGCATACCTCCCGAGGCCGGAATGACGGTATTCCGGATAGACAAGCTCTGCCCGGGCATAGCGATGTTCGGACAGACGTTCGTTATGCTGTTCACGGCGATAACGGTAGCGCAGGACAGAGCCGGCTCGTTCCTTGTGAGAATGTACGCCACCCCCATGACCTCGAAGGATTTTACGGCAGGCTATCTCCTGCCGATGATGATAATTGCGGCGGTGCAGGCTATACTTACATTTGCGGCGTCCCTGATAATTTCGCTTATAACGGGAACGTCGCTCGACCCTGTGGGTATGCTGATAACGTTTCTGACGCTTATCCCGTCGGCGCTTATGTTCACCGCGCTCGGCCTGCTGTTCGGAACGCTCTTCAATGAGAAGGCCGCCCCCGGTATGTGCTCTGTCATCATATCGCTCGGCTCCTTCCTCGGCTGCGTATTTTTCGACGCCGAGCACACCGGCGGCGTAATGCTCGATATATGCAGGTGCACACCGTTCTTCTACTGCACCAAGAGCGCACGCTCCGCTCTCTGCCTCGACTTCTCGGCAGGATCCTACCTTATCCCGCTCGCAGTAGTCACAGCCTGCGCCATAGTCTTCACCACCCTCGCCGCCGTAGTCTTCGGCGGCAAGATGAAAGCTGACTTGTCGTGAGAGCACAGAGGGCACAGAGGTCGCTAACGCTCGAGAGAAGCGCACAGAAGTCGCTAACGCTCGAGAAAAGCGCTGACGCGCTTGGGGGAGGGAAAACTTTTGTGTACAAAAGTTTTCCCTCCCCCAAACCCCCACCTTTTCAAAAAACTTGTATTGGCTTCGCAGTTAGATCTACAGTAACTGCTCCGATTGTGAGACAGTGCGAAAACAAAAACAGCACCGTGCAGATCTTGTACGATGCTGTTCTTTTTTTAGTTTGCACAATTGGGAGGTCAAGCGCTGCCACAACACTATACGCTTAATCGAATAGCAGAAAGCCGTATGAGCGGCAGTTCCTGTGGTGCTTGTACACAGCAGCCGAGTCGGTCGCCGCCTACCGGAGAGTTACGGGTCTGCACAGGATTGTGCGGCGTAGCGGGTGCAGCGTCACGCTGCCGGAGGGCGTCGAGGGTGTCTCCCCTACAGGGGAGGTGGCACGAAGTGCCAGAGGGGCTGACCGACAGACCGACGTAAGCCCCCTTCGCGGGGGTTTCGGGGGCAGAGCCCCCGCTCTGTGCCTCTCCCTCTCTGTGCCTCTCAACGCTCTCTGTGCCTCACTGTCTGATCTTGAACTTAGCTACCTGCTCCTGCAGCAATCTGGACTGGCCGGTGAGTTCTTCGCAGGAGGCGGCGGTCTCCTCGGCGGTAGCGGAGTTGGTCTGGATAACCTGCGAGATCTGCTCTACGCCGCTGGTGATCTGACGGATAGACTCGTTCTGTTCAGCGCTTGCGAGTGCGATCTCGGAGATAAGATTGGCGGTCTGAGAGGACATATCCTTGACCTCCTGCATGGATTCCGCGGTGGATTGCGCGATCCTGGAGCCCTTGCTGACCGCTTCGATAGACGCGTTGATAAGCGATGTTGTGGAGCTTGCCGCCTCTGCGGATTTGCTCGCGAGGTTGCGGACTTCATCTGCGACGACCGCGAAGCCCTTACCTGCGTCACCCGCGCGGGCTGCCTCAACAGCGGCATTGAGCGCGAGGATATTTGTCTGGAACGCGATATCCTCGATAGTCTTGATGATCTTTTCGATCTCCTTCGATGTCTCGCTGATATCGTTCATGGCCGCGACCATATTCTTTATCTCTTCGTCCTGGTAGTTGACCTTCTCCTGCGTCTGCTTCGAGAGGTCGCCCGCCTGTGCCGCGTTCTGCGCCGTATTGGAGATCTGCGTGGAGACCTCCGCGATGGTTGCGGATATCTCCTCGATAGCGGAAGCCTGTCTCGTGGTGCCGTCGGCAAGGGACTGTGAGCCCTCCGCCATCTGGTCGGAGCCGGAAAGCACCTCGGAGCTGCTCGTGCTTACATCGCTCATTATCTCGTTGAGAGACGCAAGTATGCTTTCCATAGCGGTCCTGATCTTCTCAAAGTCGCCCTTGTACTCGGCCTCGGGTCTTACGGTAAGATCGCCGTGCGATACCGCGGTAAGAACGCGGCCGATATCGTTGATACAGAGGCTCATATTGTTTACCATAACGCTTGTGGCTTCGGACATGGTCTCTATCTCATCGTTTGTCCTGAAGATCTCCGCGGGGCTCGAAAGGTCGCCATGCGCCATTTCGGTGATACGCCTCGATGTCGCGCCGATCGGCACCGCTATGCGCTTTATCCGTATGCCCGTAATAATAATGGACAGCAGAGTTGCCGCAAGAGCTACAACGATAACGCCTATTGAAACGAGCATTATACTTTTGATAATAGGGGAGCTGGGAGTTGCCACCACGACCGTCCAGCCCTCGTGTCTGTCAATGGTAGCGTAGCCGACTATGTAATCCTCATTGTTGTATTTGAATTCCGTGTAGCCTTCCGAACCGGCCGTCATGACCTCGGCAGCCTTCTTCATCGAAGCGTCGAAGCTGTTGTCGCCGAGGAATTCGGTGAGCTGCGGGATACCGTTCGTGCTGGTGGCTACGACGATACCGTCCTTGTCGAGAATGTACGCTATACCGTTGTCCTCGAAATGCACCTCTTTAATGAGATTGGAGAACGTATCGGCGTCCAGACCGCCGTAAACGAGGTATTCACCGCCGTTTGAGGCCACGAAATATTTTCCCATCATAATGGTTATCGTGTTATCGGTCATTCTTACGACCGGGCTCGACACATATTCCGTCTTTGTGGACATAGCTTCCTTGAAATACGCGCGCCCCGAGATATCGGTATTGCTGTAGGTCTTTCCGCTCGGGTAGGCTATCGAGAAATCCTTGAACGTACTTGTTTCGGCGGACTGCTTGAGAATGCTCTTTCTTGTTTCTAGCTGTATCCCCTCGTCTGTGACGGCTGGCGTCTTGATGACGGGATCGAACTGCCGCGAAAGGCTCTCTATCGTGTTTTCGACCGAAGACGCGTATGCGTTTGCGAGAGCTACGCCCTCATCGCGGTAAAGGGTGATATACTTGTTATAAGTCACGATTATGTAGATGATAACAAGCAGTACGCCCATTGAGAGCACGGGGATAGCCGACAGAAGCGTCAGCCTTGATTTAAGTGTACGTTTCTTTTTTTCCATGATGACCTCCGGGATCTCGGTTAAAAAATGTTTGCTGCGGGTCAAACCTCCCGCTTTTCCTCTTTACCTGGCTTTAAAAGGGAACCAGACAGTATGTCGGAATTTAACGGGCATGATAAAAATTGCCCGAATTTGAGCATTTTTATTATAACACATTACAATCATTTTGTAAAGATAGAACTGCTATACTTTTTTAACGAAATTTCACCAAATAATTTGACATAACGGACAATTTGTGGTATAATATACAGGTAAGCCCATGGATGATATACACAGCAGCTCCGAGGGGCCTGCGAACACACATCTCGTCATACAATGTTGGGAATGCCGCCGGGAACGCGGAAATTCAGCCTTCCGAGGCCGGCAGACAGGCATCCCGAAGGAGAGAAATTTGAAAAGGAACAAAAGTGGCATAGGACCGATAGAGGCGCTGAAAAAGCTCGGCGTGCGAACCATCGTGATATCGCTTTTTATCGCCGTTTTTTTCATAACACTGATGACGGTGCTTTTCTATCTGACGTACTCCTCGGTGAGAGAGAGCATAGTTACGCGGGGCGAGCTCGATAACTCCAGATCGGCCGAGCGGTTCAACCGCTATCTCGTGCTCGGCAAGGACTCCGTTATGCTCGCGGACTACCACCTTAACAAAATAATAGCCGAGGGGCGCCCGAATGAGGACGCTCTCGAATATATGCGTCAGCAGACGGACGGCATCACGAATGCTCTCGATAATAACTTCACCGGCATTTACGGCTACATACGCGGGGAGTACCTCGACGGCTCGGACTGGATCCCCGATGAGGATTATGTCCCCACCGAGCGCCCGTGGTACACGGAGACCGCCGCGGAAAACGGAGAGCTGACGATAGTCGATCCGTACCTCGACGCGCAGACGGGAACTGTGATGATGACGATATCCAAGATGCTCGATGATAACGAGAGCGTCGTCGCGCTCGACATCGGACTGTCAAAGGTGCAGGAAATAACCGAGGAGATCGCCGCGCAGACCCGCGGTACGATCGAAATGGTGCTGGACGGCAAGGGCGGCGTGGTGGCGCATTCCAACAAGAACGAGCTCGGACATAATTACCTTTCCGAAAGCGACACTCTCGGCGCGGCAGTTGCCGATAAGCTTTACAACGGGGAAGAACTGAGCTTCGAGATAAGCTTCAAGGGCAAGGATTATGTCATCTATTCCTCGCAGATCGAAAACGAGTGGTACTGTGTCTCGGTGATAAACTCGAGCATTGCGTTCCTGCCGCTGAAGGTGATGATATCCGTCGGCGTGGTAACGCTCCCGCTGACTATCTTCATACTGCTTGTAATTTTCGTCAGAACGAGCCGCAATACGCTCGAAGCCGAAAGGCTCAATATACAGCTTACCTGCGTTGCCGATATATATATGTCGATGCACGACATCGACCTCGTGAAGAATACCTACCGTGCCATAACCCTCAAAGACCCCGATGTCGAAAAGATGATAAATGCCTGCAGCGGAAACGCGGACAGCGACATCATAAAGATAATGGAGAACCTCTCCTCGGATATGTCCCGTGAGGAGGTAAAGCTGTTCGTGGAGCTCGGTACGCTGAGCGAGCGCCTGGGCAGCAAGAATACCCTGACGCTCGAATACCTCAAGGCCAACAATATGTGGTGCCGAGCAAGATTTGTAGTCGCCGAGCGTGTCGATGGCAAGCTGACTCGCGTGCTGTTCATGGTCGAATCCATCGACGAGGAAAAGCGTAAGCGCGATAAGCTCCAGTATCTTTCCGAAACCGACCGTATGACCGGCGTGAACAACCGCGGCAGCGGCGAGCATAAGATACGCGCGGAAATGGCATCCGGCACGGGCGGTATGTTCCTGCTGCTCGATGCCGATAAATTCAAGCATATCAACGATACCTACGGTCACTCGGCCGGCGATAAGGTGCTCATAGCGATAGCGTACTGTATGCGCCGCGCTTTCCGCAGCAACGATATCGTGATGCGCCTCGGCGGTGACGAGTTCGCGATCTATGCTTCCGGCATCACCGACCGGAAGACTGCCGAGGAAAAGATAAACAGGCTTTTCAACAACATCTACAGCGTGAATATCCCCGAGCTTGACCACAAAAAAATAAACGTGAGCGTCGGCGTGGCATTCTATATGCCGGGCGACAAATACACGTTCGACGAGCTTTACAAGCACGCCGACAAGGGGACCTATGAGAGCAAGAAGCATAACGGCTGCTTCGCGTCCTACTACAACAACGAAACGGGAGAAGTCGAGGTTTAATTCACGATTCACAATTATGGTGTCGCTTTGCGGCTTATTTGGATCGTGACGAAATTCTATATTTTTCTTCTTTTTGGCAAAGTTCCGGTATAAACAGAAACGGTGTCCGCAGCAAACGGGCACCGTTTTATTTGTTCATCTGTTTATAAAGCTTCATCTGCGGGCTTCTTGCACCGAAAAAGTTGGTTATCGCTCTTGCCTGCTCACGCGGGGTAATGGGCGTGCATATCCGCTCAAACATCTCGTTCAGCCGGTCAAGGTCTTTCGCAAAAGCGTCCGCGCTCGCCCGTATCATCTCATCGGCGCTCACGGCGGAGAAATCGACGTGGAATCCGCTCACCGCCCCCAGATATTCCGTAAACAGCCGTTGTGTCCTGCCGTTCCCCTCACGGAACGGGTGAAGGACGTTTATCTCGCTCAAATAGTAAGCGAGCCTTGCGGGAGTTTTATCCGCGGGCGTCGTTATCAGGAAATCCTCTTTCGCGAGCCCGCCGAACAGCTCCGACGCGTATTCGGATATATATATCGCGCGGCAGAAGACATTCCCCTTTGAGATATCCACCGTGCGGCATTTTCCCGCCCACGAGTAGATATCGGAGAAGATGCGCCTGTGGATGCGGCGAAGATGATCGAGGTCGAAGCTGCCCTTGACGGGCTCGGCTTTGAGCCGCACCAGCCACATTGAGGTTATCTCCCTCTCTGCGGTCATCAGGTCGTGCTCGTTACGGATATTCAGCTTATTTCTGAGCACGCCGGTAGAGGGGTCGCAGTAGCGGTCGTCGTGCTCGTAGTCATAGCTGTATTTTTCAAGCATACAGATAAAATACGATCAGGCGTTTTCGCTTCCGGCGAACTTATGCTTTCTGACGAGTTCGGACATTATCCTGCCGAAATCGTCGGGTCTTTTGAGGTAGCACATAAGTCTTTCCTTATCTGCCTTTGTGAGAGCCATACCCTCTATCGCCATACTTGCGTTGACCTCGGCGATGAGGCGTTCGTTCCTGTTCATTGTTATCACCTTTTCGGATAAGATTTTACTAATATATTATACCACGGCGCCGCTTATTTGTCAAGATTTTTGAGGATAATTCGGCGTACCGTGAGAAAAGAACGGGCGCCGGGAGAAAGCCCTTGACACCCGCAAGGAAATGTGTTATAATAAGCTCGCAATGGAAGTCACGCCGATATGGCTCGCTCCCGGGCAGTTTTGTCCGATCATCGGAAAAACCACCGTCGGTTGGGAAATGACCGGTGGTTTTTATTTTACGGCAAATTGCACAAAGACAAAAATAAAAATTGTGTGAAATCTACACTTTGGATATTGAAATTCCGAATGGTTTGTGGTATTATAAGATAACTTATCCGCGAAAACGTTTTCTCTGCATTACTTCCCAAATCGTTGGAATGACCGCAGAGACCCTAAATACATTCTCAACGCTTTCGTTTCCTTTGTCGCACAAAGGAAACGGGTCAGGAGTTTGAGGATAGGGCAGAGCCCTATCCTCATGTGGCTCGCCCACAGGCGAGACACGTCTCTCGAGCGGCAGCGACTTCTCCACGAAAGGAGCACTCTATGTTTCAGCTAAGGTGGCTATGGAAGAATATGGAAGGAAGCCGGCGCAACTATATACTTGCGCTGATGCTTTCGGTATTCTGCAACGCACTGCATATAGCGTCGCCGTACTTTCAATCGGCGATAATAGACAGATACATATCCAACGAGAATGCCATACAGAACCTGCAGAACGACACTGCGGGGCTGTGGCTGCTTATAGCGGGAATGGTCGGCTTCACGCTGATAAGGACGATATTCCAGTACACCTGCAATATGTACTACGAGAAGGCCTCGCAGGGAATGATCTACAAGGTCAGGACGCACCTGTTCCGCAAGATCGAAAATCAGGATATGGAGTTTTACGACAAATACCGCACGGGCGACCTTATGACGCGGCTCACGGGCGACCTCGATATGGTGCGCCACATGGTCTCGTGGGTCATAAAGGGCATCGTCGAGTCTATAGCGCTGTTCACCGCGTCTATGGTGTATTTCTTCACGATAGATGTTCCCACCGCGCTGTGCATACTCACGATAACGCCGGTCATCTTCATCATCACCCGTCTGTTCTCCCGCAAGGCAGGGCCTATGTACAGGAACGTCCGCGACAGGCAGTCCGCGCTCAATACGGCGGCACAGGAGAATATCTCCGGAAACCGCGTGGTCAAGGCGTTCGCGCGCGAGGAATTTGAAAAGAAGAAATTCCGCGAAAAGGACGAGGCTTATCGCGACGCAAACGTGAATGCGGCAAATGTGTGGCTGAAATACCAGCCCATGATAGATATAGCGGCAGGCTCGCTCGGCGTTATACTGCTCGTCGCGGGCGGTATGTTCATCATTGAGCGCCACCTCACCATGGGGCAGTATGTGGCTATTTCCACCCTGCTGTGGGCAGTGTCCATGCCAATGCGCAATATGGGAAGCTACGTCAACGACCTGTACCGCTTTATGGCGTCCGCCTCGAAGATAATCGAGATATACTATGCGGCGCCGATGATAGTTGACAGGAATGATTCCGAGGAGACCGAGGAGCACCTGAACGGCGATATCGAGTTCAAGAACGTGTATTTCTCTATCGACGGGAAGCCTATCCTCAACAATATAAGCTTTCACATAAAGCCGGGCGAGACAGTCGCCGTAATGGGCGCTACGGGAAGCGGCAAGACCTCGCTCATCAACCTTATCCCGCGCTTCTACGACGCCGACAGCGGGGAAGTGCTCGTTGACGGCATAAACGTTAAAATGCACAAGGTCAATACCCTCCGCAAGAACATAAGTATCGCGACGCAGGACGTTCTGCTGTATTCCGACACGATAGACAGCAACATCGCGTTCGGCAACAGCAGCCTCGAGGAAGCTTATGTCAAAAAGTGCGCGCAGCTCGCCGCTGCTCACCAGTTCATCACGCAGCTGCCCTTGCAGTATGACACCATTGTCGGGGAACGCGGAGTGGGCCTGTCCGGCGGCCAGAAGCAGCGTATCTCGCTTGCCCGCGCCCTCGCCGTAAAGCCCGCCGTGCTTATCCTCGACGATACAACGTCCGCGGTGGATATGGAGACCGAGGCTTACATACAGGAAAGCCTTTCCGAGAAGCTCGACTTCCCCTGCACGAAGATAATCATTGCACAGCGTATCTCCTCCGCGCACAACGCCGATAAGATAATCATTCTCGATAACGGCAGGGTCGCCGATATCGGAACGCACGACGAGCTTATCGCGCGGGGCGGCTACTATAAGCAGATATACGACCTTCAGAGCGGCGCGGAAACGGAGGCGGTATAATATGGCACGGAATAAATACGACATCGACGAGCAGCTCGAAACGCCATTCGATTTCAGCCACTTAAAACGCTCGTTCGTATATATCAAAAAGTACAGGGGCAAGATGATCGCCGCGCTTCTTATAAGCATCGGCGCAGCGCTCGCGGGACTTGCCGAGCCGTTCATCACTCGTCACGCGCTGGACGTGTCGATACCGAACGGCAATATCCCCGAGCTGCTGATGCTCGCGGGGCTGCTCCTGCTGCTGACAGTCACCGGTGTTATGCTCTCTAATACGCGAGCCCGCATTCTCACTATGGTGGGGCAGAACGTGATATTCGACATACGCGAGGATCTTTTCGCGCATTTGCAGGAGCTCCCGTTCACCTACTACGATGAGCGCCCTCACGGGAAGATACTGATACGCGTGATAAACTACGTCAACAGCGTGTCGGATATGCTCTCGAACGGTATCGTCAACTTCATAATGGAAATACTCAATATGGCGTTCATTCTGATATTTATGTTCATCATAGATGTACGTCTCGCGCTTGTTGCGATATCGGGGCTCCCGCTCTTTATCCTTGTTATGTTCGCGATAAAAAAGCAGCAGCGCCGCGCGTGGCAGGACGTTTCCAACAAGAGCTCGAATATGAACGCCTACCTGCAGGAAAACATCGTCGGCGCCCGCATAACCAAGGTGTTTACCCGCGAGGAGGAGAATGCCGGTATCTACGACGAGCTGAACACACGCTACCGCAAGAGCTGGATGCGCGCGGTGAAATTCTCGAACCTTGTGTGGCCGGCTACCGACAATATCTCGACGCTGATACGCGCGACGATGTTCATTTTCGGCCTGCTGGTATTCGACCCCGCGACCGTTTCGCTCGGTACGCTTGCCGCGATGACGGGCTACGCTTCGCGCTTCTGGCAGCCTATAATGAACATTTCCAACATAATGAACAACTTCATCAACAATATCGCCTATCTGGAGCGCATCTTCGAGACGCTCGACGAGCCGGTGACGATAACCGACAAGCCGGGAGCCTCCGAGCTCGGCGAGATAAAAGGCGAGGTGGAGTTCAAGGACGTGACGTTCGGATATGAGGAGGGCGTAGATGTTCTCGAGCACGTTTCGTTCAGCTGCAAGCCCGGCGAGAGCATAGCGCTCGTAGGCCCCACCGGCGCGGGCAAATCCACCATAGTCTCGCTGATATCGCGCTTTTACGATATCCGCAAAGGCAGCATAACCGTTGACGGGACGGACATATCCGATGTGACGCTGCGCTCTCTGCGCTCGCAGATGGGCATAATGCTGCAGGACAGCTTCATTTTCAGCGGCACTATCGAGGATAATATACGATACGGCAGGCTCGACGCCACCCGCGAGGAGGTCATTGCCGCCGCGAAAACGGTCTGCGCCGACGAATTCATCATACGAATGGAGAACGGCTACGACACCGAGGTCAACGAGCGCGGCTCGAAGCTCTCCGGCGGTGAGAAGCAGCTTATCAGCTTCGCCCGCACCCTATTGAGCGACCCGAAGATACTTGTTCTCGATGAAGCCACATCGTCCATTGACGCACGCACCGAGGCCGCCCTGCAGAAGGGGCTCTCCGAGCTCCTCAAAGGTCGCACCTCGTTCATCATAGCCCACCGCCTTTCCACTATCCGCAACTGCGACCGCATTATGTTCATCGACGACCACGGCATCGTCGAAAGCGGCTCCCACGACGAACTGATGGCAAAGAAAGGCGCCTATTACGAGCTGTACAGTGCGCAGACAGTTTAGAGAGCCGCTGACGCTCGAGAGAGCACAGATGTCGCTGCCGCTCGAGAGAGCACAGAGGTCGCTGCCGCTTGAGAAACGTGTCTCGCCTTTGGGCGAGCCACATGGGGAAAAGGAAACCTTTCTTGGAAGAAAGGTTTCCTCTCCCCCAACCCCCCACTCTTTCGAAAAAACCGAATCGCTCCGCAGTTAGACTTGTAAGCGACTGCCCCTGTTGTGAGGTTTGTACAGATTTGTCACAAGGTCTCACAAAATTCGCAAGACATCACAAAAATAACAGCACCGTGCAGGTTTGTACAGTGCTGTTGTTTTTTGTGAGATTTTGTGCGAGTTCTGCACAATTATACAATAGGAGCAGTTACTATAAGCTTAACTGCGAAGCCAATATAAGTTTTTTGGAAAGAGAGGGGCTGGGGGCGGCTTCCGCCCTTGGGGGAGAGGAGAACCTTTTGTACACAAAAGGTTTCCTCTCCCCCAATCGCGTCAGCGATTCTCTCGAGCGTTAGCGACTCTCTGTTCTCTCGAGCGTCAGCGACTTCTTTTTCGTGAGGCTGCTGCTGTGATGAGCGCTGCTATTGCTGCTGTGGGGAGGGTGGTGCCTGTTGGCGGGTTGCCGTCCGGGTCGGGGTCGTCTGTGATGAAAGCGTCGGGCTCGGGGTAGGTCTGTGCGGGCTCGGGGTAAGTCTGTGCGGGAGCGTCGGTGTCGTCGTCCGTGGGGGCGTTGTATTCTGTGACGGACGGGCCGTCGTCCTCGGAGGGTGTTGGGGCGCTGTCATTGTCAACTGTGACGCTGCCGTCGTCCGTGTCTTCATTGTCAGCCTCGTCCGGGTCGCCGACTGTGACCGGCTCCGTGAAGCTCGCCCTGTAGATCTCGCTGTACGGCGCGCCTTCCTCGAGGTCTCGCAGCACGCCGAGAATGCTGCTGCCGTCCTCTTTCAGCGTCAGCCCGAGCTTTGTGCCCGCCTCCGCGGAAATGTCCTTTATGCTGTAGCTTTCCTTTATCCTGCCTGTGACCGCGTTTTCACGGTAAACCGTCACCGTTACCTTCTCGGAGCCGCGCCCGGTCATTGAGACCGTGAATTTCTCGTCCTCCGGCAGATATATATCAATGTCGGTGCCGTTGCTGTAAACGCCCTGCGAATACTGCACAGCCGCACCGTCCTTGACCTGCCCGACCGCGTTGTTGTCGGCATTCCTTACCGTAACATTCAGCGCGGGCTCGATGTTCACGCGGTAATAGTCCCCGCGCAGCAGGTCATCGGTCGTTTTGAGCTGCATCACTCCTGCAATATAGTTCTGCGGCATATGCGTGAATACAAGGCTCCCGTCAATGGAGTTCCTGATAAAGTAGTTGGTCAGGCCGTACAGCTCCTCCGTGGAGGCTCCCACCGCGATAGTTGAGATAAGGCTCGTCGTGTCCTCCGAGGAATTCGCGATAGCGGCCGCGATACCGTCATGGAAGAATTTGTACGCGGTTATGATGTCGCTGTCTTCACTGCCGCACTGCTTGCTGTAGTATTCGTCGGCGCTTTTTATATACCCGGAAAGCTCGCTGAACACATAAACCGTATTTGAATCGGCGTATGGCTCCATATTGTCGGAATAGTTCCCGAAGCCGAAGCTGTCAAACAGCCCGTCCATTTTGTCGGTGTATATCTCGTTCGCGATCGAACCGGCCGTGATAAGCGACGGGAGCGGTATCTGCTTGCCCGCGCGGGAAAATCCCCACCCGTACAGCGGCATCTGTGTGATCGGGTCGCGCGGGTCGATGAAGTTGTATATCCCCGCGTATTTCGCGGATTCGCTGCGTACATCGGCAGTTATGCTGTCGTTTTTTTCGGTGGTGGGAGGCGCGAACAGGTACGCGTAAACGTTCTCGGCTTTGACCTTCCCGAACCAGTCGGTGTCTATCTTGTTCCTGTCTCCGAGCTTGTCTGCGGAATTTATGATGTCCTCCGCGAGCATATTCGCGACAGCGGCACCTCTGCTGTGCCCGCATATATGTATTTTGACGTTTTCCGGCTCGATGCTCAGGCTCCTCACATAAGCGTTGAGATCATCCTCGAGCCTTCCGCAGGCGGTATAGAAGCCCATGTGCTTAAGGCCGGTGCCGACATCGAAGTTGGACAGCCACTCATAGTTCGAGCTTGTGCCCTTTACCGCGACGGATACGAGGTCAAAGGACTTGCCGCCCGCCGTTATCTTCCTGTGCGCAAAGGTATATCCCGCGTAGTCCGGGTCGTCCGCGGTAAGCTCCCACACCCGCCGGTGCGAGCCGAAGTCGGTTATAGTGTCGAAGCCGAGCGAGGTGAGCCTGTTCTGCGACATTAGCGCACCGTCCTCGACGACATATTCCGACGCCGCGAGAATTGCGGAGAACAGCGCTATATCCTGCGAATACTTCTTTGAGCTCCCCGCGAACATTTCGTCGCTGTAGTGCATTTTGTCCGCGCCGAAGTCGCCTACGAGCGATATCGCTTCTCCGGGGGTAATGAGCTCAGCCGCTGCGGGAACGCAGACAGCCGATACTGCGGTGAATACCGCCGCGAGTGCGGCGGCGGCAAGTTTAATGGATCTCATAAGCCCTTCCTTCCGAAACAGAGGCAGCCTGTTTTGTGCAGTTCGATAAGATTATCGTTATCAGTTCAATTATAACACAAAATCTCCGTAAAATCAATACATTTATTTCGGCGAAAAAAATTCCCCGCACCGAGTGCCGATGCGGGGAATTCATATTTACCTGTTGAGTACGGACAATCAGGCCGTTATCAGAGCTTCGGACCTGCGGAAACGAGAGCCTTGCCGGCTTCGTTGCCTTCGTACTTCTTGAAGTTCTTGATAAATCTACCCGCAAGATCCTTTGCCTTTTCTTCCCATTCGGAAGCGGACTTGTAGGTATCTCTCGGGTCGAGGATAGCGGGATCTACGCCCGGGAGAGAGGTGGGAACTTCAAAGTCAAAGTAGGGTATCTTCTTTGTGGGAGCCTTCAGAACATCGCCGTTCAGTATAGCGTCGATGATGCCGCGGGTATCCTTTATGGAGATACGCTTGCCCGTGCCGTTCCAGCCTGTGTTCACGAGATAAGCCTTTGCGCCGCTCTTCTCCATTTTCTTTACGAGCTCTTCCGCGTATTTTGTCGGGTGGAGTTCGAGGAACGCCTGACCGAAGCAAGCGGAGAATGTGGGAGTAGGCTCGGTTATGCCGCGCTCGGTACCTGCGAGCTTAGCTGTGAAGCCGCTGAGGAAGTAATACTTCGTCTGCTCGGGAGTAAGTATCGAAACAGGGGGAAGTACGCCGAACGCGTCCGCGGAGAGGAATATAACGTTGTCCGCGTCGGGACCGTGAGAGATAGGCTTTACTATCTTCTCGATATGGTCGATAGGATAAGATACGCGGGTGTTTTCGGTAACGGACTTGTCAGCGAAGTCTATCTTGCCGTTCGCGTCGAGAGTTACGTTCTCGAGGAGCGCGTTTCTCTTGATAGCGTTATAGATGTCGGGCTCGGATTCCTTATCGAGGTTGATGACCTTTGCGTAGCAGCCGCCCTCGAAGTTGAACACGCCGCTGTCGTCCCAGCCGTGCTCGTCGTCACCGATAAGCAGTCTCTTGGGGTCGGTGGAGAGGGTGGTCTTGCCGGTGCCGGAGAGGCCGAAGAAGATAGCCGTATGCTGACCGTTCATATCGGTATTGGCGGAGCAGTGCATAGCAGCGATGCCCTTGAGCGGGAGGAAGTAGTTCATCATGGAGAACATACCCTTCTTCATTTCGCCGCCGTACCATGTATTGAGGATGACCTGCTCCTTGCTCTTTGTATTGAAAGCAACGCAGGTATCGGAGCGCAGACCGAGCTCCTTGAAATTATCTACCTTGGCCTTAGAAGCGCAGTAAACCATAAAGTCGGGCTTGAAGGACTGCTCCTCCTCGGCTGTGGGCTTGATGAACATATTTCTTACGAAATGAGCCTGCCATGCCACTTCCATTATGAAGCGCACTGCCATTCTTGTATCCTTGTTAGTGCCGCAGAAAGCATCGACCACGAAAAGTCTCTTGCCGCAGAGCTGCTTTACAGCCATTTCCTTTACCTTTGCCCATACTTCCTCGGACATGGGGTGGTTATCGTTCGGGTATTTCTCCGTTGTCCACCATACGTTGTCCTTGGATTCGTCATTCATAACGATGTACTTATCCTTGGGCGAACGACCCGTGAACACGCCTGTCATAACGTTGACAGCGCCCAGCTCGGACACCTGACCCTTTTCATAACCTGTGAGCTCAGGCTTTGTTTCCTCGTCGAAAAGTGCTTCATACGAGGGATTGTAGATGATCTCGGAGACACCTGTGATGCCGTACTGTGTAAGATCAACATTCTGCATAATAACTTCCTCCTTAAAAATGTTATGGTATATGCTATCCTGCTAAGGAGCTGCATATCAAAATACCAAAATATATTATATTACATTTTTCCGTTTTGGTCAAGTGGTTTTTGACATTTTTTGAAATATTCCGCAGGTCGTCTTTCAAAATATGAGGTGCCGCGGTATCGTACTTCACAAACAGGAATAGCCGCCGCAGTCGGAATACCGCGGCAGCGTGGCTGATTAGCTGCAAAATTCATATCACTGTCGGGGAAAAGCGCAGATCAAAGATTTTCGGCGCGCTCCTCGTCCTCGGTGCTTTCTGTATGGTCAGCCGCGAAGGGCATGGAATTGTCGCTGCCGATAACGTATTCGGAGTAACCGTCGTCCTCACCGAAGAACTCGTCCTCGTCGAAGAACTCATCGTCTCCGATCATATCAAAATCCTCAAACTCGTCAAAGTCATCATCTCTCGCGAACTTCTTCCTGATGATGAGGAACGCCGCGAGCGCACCGCCGAGAACCGCGATAACTCCGATAAGTATTGCGATAAGCTGCTTACTGCTCATGTTGAAAACCTTCCTTTCCACGGGGCAGCGGAGCTGTCCCACTTTGCCAATGGCATTATCTACATTTAATATTATATATCATTTCCCGTCATTTTTCAAGACAATTTTGAAATTTGTCATTTTCAACAATATTTCTACAGATTTTTTGTGATATTCATCAAAACTGCTATAGCAGCGACGGGCGCGGTCTCACAGCGGAGGATCCGCGTTCCGAGCGTTGCGGCGGTAAGCCCGCTTTTTTGTGCAAGCTCCGCCTCCCACGGTTCAAACCCGCCCTCCGAGCCGATAAACACGTCGATATTACGCGCCGGGGCTATATCGGGGATGTCATTCAGCCGCACGCCGCCGCATTCGTAGAAGAATATGCCGACAGCGCCGCTCTCCGCGGAGCATTTCACCGCCTGCTCGAACGAGAGCATTTCGCCCACAGCGGGTATTTTTCCGCGACCGCACTGTTTTGCGGCTTCCTCCGCGATACGCTGCCAGCGCTCACTCTTTTTGGCGGCGCTTTTGCCGTCGGGGCGCGACACACAGCGCTTCGAGATGACGGGTACGATCTCGGAAGCTCCGAGCTCTACGGCTTTCTGCACGATGAAGTCCATTTTGTCGGATTTCGGGAGACATTGGAAGAGGCGCAGGGCAACGGTGGGCTCCCCCTCAGACGGCTTACGCTCGAGGATCTCCAGCTCCACGGCGCTCTCGGCGGCGGCCGTGATCCTGCATAACAGGTCGTTTCCCGCGCAGTCGCATACGATAGCGAGGTCTCCCGCCCGCATTCGCAGCACCCGCGTGATGTGTGCGGCATCGCCGCCCGTGATGATAACGGTCTCGCCGATATTCCCGCAGAAGAACCGCGGGTAACGCCACCTCTCGATCATTTCGGAAGTGACCGTCTTTTCAAAGCTTTCGTTCAGCATAGATCCTCCTTAGAGAAGCCGCTTACGCTCGAGACGGGGAGAGAGGGGAAACCTTTCTTGGAAGAAAGGTTTCCCCTCTCTCCCCGGACCCCTCTCTTCCTTTCGAAAAAACTGTATTGGCTTCGCAGTCAGATTTGAAAGTATCTGCTCCTGTTGCGCAATTGTGCGTATTCGGACAGCTCACAAAGCCCGTCGTAAGCTGTGACTGTATCCGACACTCCGCACCCGTTACGGTATGTACAAGCTCTGACAGGAGCAGGTCATTTAAAGTCTCGTCACGATTCAAATAAGTCGCGAAGCGACACCACAATTATTAATTATTAATTATTTAAGCCGCAGCTTGGCTGCGGCTTATGTATCAATACTTATTGTCCGGTACGTCAACAAATTCGGCTGTGGAGTAGTCCGACGAGCCTCTGCCGGAGGATCTTACCGGCGAAGGAGCTCCGCTCGGCTTGGGAGCCGGAGTGTAGGCCGGCTTAGGCACGGGGGCTGCAGCGGCCTTCGGTGCCGAAGCGGGAGCCGGCTTGGGAGCGGGTGTATAATTGCTCTTTGCTGCCGGAGCGGGCTTCGCAGCGGGAACAGGCTTCGGAGCGGGAGCTGCGGCGGGCTTCGGCGCAGCTGCGGCAGAAGCGCTTACGGCGGGCTTGGGAGCGGCTTTCTTAGCCTTTGAAGCCTTCGGCTCGGGCAGTCTGAAATCGCCGAACTTGAATCTTCCCACGATCTCGCGGAGATCTCCCGAACGTCCGGTGAGCTCGGCGGCCGATGCCGCGCACTCGTCCGCGGTCATGGAAGTGCTCTGTATTACGCCGCTGATGCGGTCAACGCCGATGTTTATCTGAGTGATGGCCTCAGACTGCTGCTCGCATTCTTCGGTGATGGTAACGAGCCCCTTGCCTATCTCGGAAGCCTTCTCCGCGATGATCGAGAAGTAGCTTGCAGTCTCACGGGTCTTCTCAACGCCCTCCTTGACGCTTTCAACGCAGCTCTGGATAACTGTGCTGGTGGAGTGCGAAGCGTCCTGCGACTTTACGGCGAGGTTCTTGACCTCGGAAGCGACCACCGCGAAGCCCTTTCCGGCCTCGCCCGCTCTTGCCGCCTCAACGGACGCGTTGAGCGCGAGGATATTGGTCTGGAACGCGATATCCTCGATGACCTTGTTGAGCTTGGATATCTCGTTTGTGGAATTGCTTATGTCGTCCATTGCCTTGAGCAGCTCGTTCATCTTCTCGGTGCCCTCGGTAACGGCCGTGCTCGCCGCGTCGGCGTTGCGCTGCGCCTCACGGGCATTCTCGGCGTTCTTGATAACGGCCTGCCTGATGTCGTTGACGGTGTTGGAGAGCGTGTCAACTGTGCCCGCCTGCGAGCTTACGCCCTGCGACAGGGTCTGCGAAGCGGTGGAAACGCGCTGACCGTCGTGATCGACCTTTTCGGCGCCCTTGGAGATGTCGCTGAACGCCTTTGCCATATTGTAGTAAAGCTCCTTGAGCCCGCTTGTGAGCGCGTAGTCGTCGGGGAGCTTCGATACGTCGCGGGTGAAATCGCCGTTCGCGATATCGGAGATGACCTCGGAAACGAACTTATTGAGCTCGGCCGTGGTATTGAGCGCTTCCGCGGTGTTGTCGATGTTGTAGCCCGTGCTTATCTTTACCGTGTCGCTGTAATTGCCGGCCTTTATCTTTTCCGAGAACTCGGAGATGCGGTCGAGCGGGGCAACGATGTTGTTTTTATAGGAGGACAGCACGAATACGGAGCCGCCTATGGAGAACAGTATGCCGACGATGCCGGCTATAAGCGCGATCGGGCAGCTGCCGACGATACCGCCGATAAGCGCTGCGATGAACAGCACACAGCTTATTCCTCCGACAAGCAGGGTATTTGTCCTTATCAGACTTTCCACAGATCTTTTCATTTATTTTGACCTCCGGGAGATAATATTCACATTAGTAAGGTAATTTTACCACAAAATATCGCATTTGTCTATAGTTTTTGCGAAAAAATACGCAAAAAAGGCGAAAAATCGCCGTTTTCCTCAAAAAATCCCGAAAAGCGAGAAATATTAACGCTTTAGGAGCAATATTAAACGCCCGATTGGTCATTTTTCACATTTTCCGAGAATGTGAACACATATATAAGCGCGTCGTCATCGCCGTAATAGTTCTTCCGGACGGCGATCCTTTCAAATCCGCACTTTTCGTAAAGACACACTGCGGGAGTGTTTTTTGACCGCACCTCGAGGAAGACCTTTTCCGCGCCGCGCTCCCCGCATTCCGCGAGGAAATCCCGCAGCAGGCGCTCACCTGCTCCCGAGCGGCGCTTTTCGGGCAATACCGCTATACGGTGGAGCTCCGCCTCATCGAAGGATACCCGCCCGAGCGCGTAGCCTACGCCCTCCTCGACGCTGCAGATTCCGTATTCGCTGTCAAGCTCCGCGCGGATATCGTCGGCCGTCCAGCCTTTTGTGAAGCAGACTGCCTCCACGGCTGCAATAAAATTCACTCTGTCCATAGCCATTTACCGCCGCTTTCTTCCTGTTATCACGCATTTTCACAGCCACCGAATGAACGCGGTCTTGTCGTTCTTGTTGTAGCCTGCGCGTTCATAAAAATCGAGCGTGGACTGCTCCTTTGAGCCGGTCAGCAGCATCATTTTGTAGCAGTTTTCACGCACCGCGAGTTCCTTTGCGAAGTTCAGGCAGTCCGTCGCGAGCCCTCTTTTCCGATAGTCTTTGTCGGTGATAACGTTCTCGATAAGCGCGTAAGGGCGCTGCGCGCGGGTGAGGTTCGGTACGATAACGCAGACGCAGGAGGACACTATGCGGCCGTTCTCCTCGGCGACAATGATGTGGTGGTTTTTATCCGCGAGAATGCCGTCCCACAGCGCCGCGAGAGCGTCGGTCTTTTCCGGGAAGGGGTTATCGTGCAGCTGCATATAAAGCGTCAGCAGCCCGTCGAGGTCGCTTCTTGCCGCTTCCCTTATTATGGCTGCGCGCTCCTTGCCGTCGGAAACGCACAGCTCGTCCGTGATGATCCTCAGGACTCTCAGTTCGCGCTCGATCATCGTATTGTGCTCGTGAGCCGCGTATTCCTCGTTTATCGCGACCGCCTCGCCGGCTGTCATAAACACGGGCACGAATCCCTCGTCGATCTCTTCCCGCGACATTTCGGTGCGCTCCTGTGTGTCTTTTGCGTCGCAGAGGTAGTAAAAATTGTCCTGTATGAAGACAGGCTCGTGCTTTCCCCTCTGTATCCTGTGGACATAGCCGAATTCGCGGACAGTTTCCGGCTTTACGACAAGTCCGGTCTCCTCCCTTACCTCCCGTATGAGGGCGGTGATGCTGTCCTCGCCGGCTTCTATGCCGCCCCCGGGGAGCTTGCAGTATTTATGCTTCCGGCTGTAGATAACGGATAATTTACCGCCGCGGAATATTATTCCCCGCGATGAGGGGCGTCTGAATACTTCACCCTCGGGGTCGTAGTCCTTTTTGTCAATTTCAAAAAGCAGTCTCATTGATCTACCTCCAAATATGTCTCCGCGGCGGTAACTATGCCGGTCAGTGCGCTTCGTACCACGTTTTGCCGATCTTTGCATCTACCGTGAGCGGTACCCGCAGGTCGGCCGCGTGCTCCATTTCCTCGGCTATCACTTTCACGACCCGTTCGGCGCAGTTTTCGTTCGCTTCCGCGATGAGCTCGTCGTGTACCTGCAGTATCAGCTTCGCATCGAGCTTTTCCTCCGCGAGCCGCTTATACACCCGTATCATCGCTATCTTTATGATATCGGCGGCAGTGCCCTGCACGGGCGTGTTCATCGCCATACGCTTACCGAGAGCCTGCACGGTCTTGTTGGATGCGGACAGCTCGGGAATGTAGCGGCGGCGGCCGTACATCGTGGTGACGTAGCCGTTTTTTTGCCCTTCCGCGACCGTTCGCTTCATATATGCGTCAACGCCGCTGTATTTCGCGAGATACGACTTGATGTAGGCATCGGCCTGCGCCAGCGAGACATTGATGTCTTTCGAGAGCGAGAATGCGCCTATGCCGTAAACTATGCCGAAATTGACGGCTTTCGCGCTGCGGCGCATCTCGGGAGTTACCCACTCTATCGGCTGGTCGAACACCTGCGAGGCCGTTACGGTGTGGATATCCTCGCCGCTGTTGAACGCATCGATCATCGTCTTGTCGTCCGACAGGTGGGCGAGGATACGCAGCTCGATCTGTGAGTAGTCGGCATCGACCAGCACATAGCCGTCTTTCGCGGTGAAGAAGCGGCGGAACTCCCGCCCGAGCTCTGTGCGCACGGGAATGTTCTGGATATTCGGTTCGGCCGAGGAAATGCGCCCGGTGCGGGTCTCGGTCTGCTTGAAGGTGGTGTGTATGCGCCCGTCGTCCGCTATCTCCTTCAGCAAGCCCTGCGCGTAGGTGGAATCGAGCTTTGTTACCGCGCGGTAACGCATTATCAGCTCGATTATCGGATCCTTGCCGATAAGACCTTCGAGCACCTCGGCGTTGGTGGAATAGCCGGTCTTGGTCTTTTTTCCGTGGGGAAGTCCGAGCTTTTCGAAAAGGATATGTCCGAGCTGCTTCGGGGAGGCTATGTTGAAGGGCTCTCCGGCGCAGATGTAGATCTGCTGCTCGAGGTCGTCGGCTTCAGAGGACAGGCGCTTGCCGAAATCCACGAGCGCTTCGCGGTCTATCGCTATGCCTTCGTGCTCCATCGAGACGAGGACGTGTGCGAGCGGTATCTCGATATCCCGCAGCACGGGCATCATATTTTCGGCAGACAGGCGGGCATTCAGCGCGCAGTTGAGACGATAAACGGTCTCTGCATCACCTTCCCCGAACGGCACCTTATACTCGGTGCACAGCCGCTCGAGCGAATATTCCGATGCGCCGACGTTGAGCAGGTAGGCGGCAAGGGTGGAGTCGAAGGTAACGTTGTTTATCGGGCAGTTCAGCGCCGTGAGCATACCTTTCAGGTCGAAGGTGCGCTTGGGGGTATCATCGGCAAGCGAGTTCGCGACTGCCTCGCCCGACCGCCCCGCGGCGTATCCGTATATCTTTCCGTCGGGGCTCAGCCATATATCCGGTACGGATACGTCGAGGGCGGGCGACTCGGCAGCCGGCGCTCCCTCACTTCCGCCTTCCGGCGTTCGTTCGTCCGCGCTCGTTGCGCGGCTTGAAGCGGACGCTGCCGCGCCCGCGCTCGCCGCGCTTTTGGCTGCGGACTCGAGAGCTTCCGCTCCTATTTTGAGCTTTTTGAGAGTCGAGAACATTTCGAGGTCGGTGAGGATAGCTGCGAGCTTTACATCGTCACGCTGCCCGAAGATATAGCTTTCCGGGGCGGAGTCAATGGGGGCTTCCCGCGAGATCTCTCCGAGCATGCGAGAGAGCTTCGCGCTGTCGGCGCCTTTGGTCAGCTTGTCTTTCACCGACTTTGTTACATCGAGAGCATCGAGGTCGGCGTAGATGTCAGCTATCGTGTGGTATTTCTGTATCAACGTGAGCGCGGTCTTTTCGCCTATTCCCGCGACGCCGGGGATGTTGTCGGAGGCGTCGCCCATAAGAGCCTTCACCTCGAGCATTTCCGCGGGCGCGACACCGTACACCTCGAACAGCTTTTCGGGAGTGTAAAGAATGTCCTCCTTTGTCGAGGCGAGATTTACAAACACCTTGTCGGTGATGAGCTGGAAGGAGTCGCGGTCGCCGGTGGCGATGATACACTCATTTCCGCTTACATCGCAGGAATGCGCGAGAGTTCCGAGGATATCGTCGGCTTCGTAGCCCTCGCATTCTATGACCTTCACGCCGAGCGCGCGGAGGATATCCTTCACATAGGGCATCTGCATGGCGAGCTCGTCGGGCATGGGCTTGCGCCCGGCCTTGTAGCCGTCATAGGCCTTGTGGCGGAAGGTTGGAGCTTTGAGGTCGAAGGCGGCCGCCGCGCCGTCGGGGGAGTACATACCGAGAAGCTTGATATAGATGTTCAGAAAGCCGGTCACGGCGTTGGTGAAGACGCCTTTCCTGTTGGAGAGCAGGCGTATGCCGTAGAACGCGCGGTTGATGATGCTGTTGCCGTCGATAGCGAGAAGTTTCATAATGCGCACCTCATTTTTTAATTGATAATTATGGAGTTAACAGTTATAGAGTTAACAGTTATAGAGTTAACAGTTAACAGGTTACAGTTAACAGTTGTGGTGTCCGCTTCGCGGACGTATTTGAATCGTGACGAAATTCAACTTTTCTGTCACTTTTGCCACAATTCCGATAAGCGGCGAAGCTGCCACCATAACTGTAACCTGTTCACTGTTCACTGTTAACTGTTTTCAGTTGTGGTGTCCGCTTCGCGGACGTATTTGAATAGTGACGAGATTTAAAAGTATCATCTTTTTTGCCACAATTCGGATAAGCGGCGAAGCCGCCTCCACAACTGTAACCTGTTCACTGTTAACTGTTAACTGTTTTCAGTTGTGGTGTCCGCTTCGCGGACGTATTTGAATCGTGACGAGATTCAACAGTTTTTTATTCTTGCCATAATTCCGATAAGCGGCGGAGCCGCCTCCACAACTGTAACCTGTTCACTGTTAACTGTTAACTGTTTTCAGTTGTGGTGTCCGCTTCGCGGACATATTTGAATCGTGACGAGATTCAACAGTTTTTTATTCTTGCCACAATTCCGATAAGCGGCGAAGCCGCCTCCACAACTGTAACCTGTTCACTGTTAACTGTTAACTGAGATACGCCTTAGCCTCCGGTGGTATCCTGTACAACGTTTCCTACCGCGTCGTAAAGGATACCCTTGCCGTAATACTCGCCGAGGCGGAACTCGCCGCTGTATTTGAGCATACCCGTCTTGTAGTATTCGCGGCCTTCGCCGTCGTACTTGCCGTCCTTGAATTCGCCGTCGTAGATAAGAGCTTCGTCCTTGTAGAGCTTGCCCTTGCCGTGGTACTTGCCCTCCTTGAACTGACCGTCGTAGAGGAGCAGACCCGACTTCGGGATATACAGCTTTCCGTCGCCGTCATAAATGCCGTCCTTGAATCCGCCGGTATAGAGCAGCTTGCCGGTGGCCTCGTCATAGAGAGTTCCCGTGCCGCTGTAGATGCCGTTATCGACGCCGCCGCTGTAGAGCAGCTTTCCGCCGGAGAATATCTGCGTCGTGCCGGTGATGATGTTTCCTTTCTCATCGACCGTGCCCTGCTTCAGAACATTTCCGTCCTTATCGACGAACTTGCCCTCGCCGTAATACTTGCCCGCGCGGAAGCCGCCCTCATAGTAAAGCACACCGTTCTTGTAGAGCTTGCCCTGTCCGTCGTACTTGCCGTCCTTGACCTCGCCCTCGTAGATAAGGTCGCCGGTCTTGATATCGTAGAACTTGCCTGTGCCCTCGCGCTTGCCTTCCTTGAAGGTGCCCTCGTACTCGAGCTTGCCCGTCTTCTGGTCGTACTGCTTGCCGTTTCCGTCGAGGTTGCCGTTCTTGATATCGCCCTCATAGACCACGATGCCCGCGTTGTTGCGGATAGTGAGCGTTCCGGTCATAGCCTCGCCGTTCTCGAAAGTCACCTGTCCGTCAACGTAGCCGTCGGTGCCGTAGAGCGTACCGTCGCCCGTCATCACGCTGTCGGTGAAGCCGCCCTCATAGACGAGCTCGCCGTTCTTGTAGAGCTTGCCGGTGCCGTTGTAAAGATTGTTCTTGAATTCGCCGTCATACAGCAGCTCGCCGTTGTCGAAGAGCTGACCCTTGCCGTCGAACAGCCCTTCCTTGAAGCCGCCCTTATATACTATCTCACCGGTCGGCGGGTAATATAGCGTACCGTCGCCGTCATATTTGCCGTCCTTGACTTCGCCGTCGTACAGCAGTCTTCCGATGTTGTCGTATATCTTGGTGGAGCCGTTCAGCACACCGCCGTCCGCGCCGAGCTGGCCTTCATCGAGCACGCTGCCGTCCTCGTTGTAGTATGTACCCTGACCCTGCGGGCTTCCCATGATGAAGTTGCCGTCGTAGTAGAGCTTTCCGTTGTTGAACAGCTTGCCGGTGCCGTTGTAGAGCCCGTCGGTGAACTGTCCGTCGTACAGCACGACACCCTCGCTCTCGTATTCCTTGCCGGCGCCGTCATACTTGCCGCTCTTGAAGCCGCCCGTGTAAACGAGCACGCCGTCATCGCCGTAAAGCTTGCCGTCGCCCTCGTACTTGCCGCTCTTGAACGCGCCCTCGTAGAGAAGGGTCTCCTCCTCGCCGTAGAGCTTTCCGTCGCCGTCGTACAGCCCGTCCTTGAAGCTGCCCTCATAGACGAGCCTGCCGCCTTCGTAAAGCTTGCCGGAGCCGTTGTATTTATCCTTGTCGAACTCGCCCTCGTAGATGACGGAGCCCGTTTTCGGTTCGTAGAGCGTACCGCTGCCGCTGTATTTTCCGCCGACCACACCGCCGACGTAAACGACATTCCCGTTATCGTCATATACCGTGGTAACGCCGTCGCTTACGAGCTTGCCGCCGAGCTGACCGTCCGCGATCATCTCGCCGTTCTCGTCGTAAAACGTGCCCTTGCCCTGCGGCTTGCCCATGGAGAAATTCCCCTCGTAGTAGAGCCTGCCGTCCTTGTACAAAAGGCCGTTACCGTTGAACTGGTCGTCGCTGAAATCGCCGGAATACACTATCTTCCCGCCGTCGTAGAGCTTGCCGGTGCCGCTGTATTCGCCGTTCGTGAAGTCGCCCTGATACAGCATCGTACCGTCGGACATAAGCGTGCCCTTGCCGTTGTAGAGCCCCTGGTAGAAGCTCCCGTCATACAGCAGGCCTTCCTCGTTATAGAGCCTTCCCGTGCCGTCGTAGGCGTTGTTGACAAAATCGCCGTTATATACGAGCTCTTTCGTTTCGGGGGAATACAGCTTGCCGCTGCCGTTGAACTGCCCGTCGGCGAACTGCCCCTCATATCTCATATTACCGGTCTGCTCGTCGTAAAGCGTGCCTTTTCCGCTGAATTTGCCGCCGACGAAGTTGCCGTAATACATTATTGTCCCGTTTTCGTAATACTCCGTGCCCTCTCCCTCGAACGCGTTGGCCGAGAAGCTGCCGGAATACCGTATCGCGCCGCTCGGGTAGTAGAGCTTCCCGAGCCCCTGATATTTTCCCTTTTCAAAGGTGCCGTCATACACAAGGTACCCTTCATAGGCGAAGAGCTTGCCGGTACCCTCGACGCTGCCGTTGTCAAGGCGCCCCTCAAACAGCAGCTGTGAGCATTCCGACGTGGTGTAAAGTCTCACTTTTCCGGAATACCCGACCGCGTCCGAGCTGTTCACCCACATATCCTTGGTGAACCACCAGCTCACGAGCAGCGGGATAACGAATTTTATGATGAGCACCGTACCGAACACGGCCACGAGGAATACCAGCAGCAGCAGCTTTTTGGCGAAGAACCTGTCGCCTATCTCCACATACTGCTTTACCGCGTGCGGCTTGGCGGTGATGCCCTTGACGTCGGATTTGATGTCGGTCGCTATCTTGCTGACGATGTTCTGCGGATTGAGCTTGCGCAGGACATTGCGCCAGAACAGCATCATAGGAGTGATGAATATTCTCTCCATTTTTCTGAAGAACAGCTTAAAAGCGGAGAATAAATTATATCCCATTACTCAGCACCCCCTCTGTATTAATGAATAATTAATAATTGCGGTGCGGCTTCGCCGCGATTTGGATCGTGACGGGATCCGACAGTATCGTGAACACAGTATGCCTCGATATATCGGAAACGATAAGACGGTAAAGTCACCGATAATCTACCGTGATTTATCGATCGTGACAGTCCCTATGCTGTCAAAGTTCGGTTTATTTATACGGCTGCTGCCGGAATTTACGATCGTGTAGATAAGATAGACCACCGACAGCACCATAAGCGCCAGAATGGCTATCCTCTTGGCCACCCGCCCCAGCGACCTTATCCATGCCCATATCCTGAACCAGATCGACTTCGGCTGCTCGAGCTCGGCATCCGCGGCGTTTATCCTGCCCATCATCATATAATATTCGCTGTACAGCTCTATCATACTGTACTCGAGCAGCTCCGGGAGCTTCCTGAAGAACGCCGTAAGCTCGTCGGGCACCTTTCTTTCGAGCTCGCGGGCGAACAACAGCCGCAGCAGCTTATCCGTCCTGTCCGAAGCGTCGCAGCGCTTGTTCTCGATGATGTCGCCTATCGGGTAGTTGAATTCCACCGAAAGGTCGGGCGCTATGATGATGCAGTCGGGCGACAGGCATTTATCGAGGAAGTATTCCGGTATATCCTGCAGCACTGCACGCTCGAGAATGCGCCTTCCTATCTCGAGACGCTCGGAGAACGTCGGCTTCTCCATTTCGAGCTTATCGACAAGCGTAACGCCCTGCGTGTATCGCATAACGATGCAGAGCATATCGTCGTAGTTGAAATATTCTATGTGGTCGGTAAAAGCGTCGGAATGCAGCTCAGAGGTGAGTCTGCTGACGATGTCCGGGAACAGGCTCCTGTCCTTGACGCACATTATCCTGCAGAAGCCGCCGTCCGCTTCATTCCGGCAGATATACATATCGTAGGCGGCGTTGGTCTCGCTCACGCTCGATACGGGATATTCGTGTTCATAAGTCCGTATTATCACAGACGACCCTCCTTTCCGCTGAATTCTTTACCCGCCGGTATTCCCGGTCATTCTCTTACCACTACCATAATGGAAGCCTTGATCTCGGGATATACCGCGCTCTGCGCTATGACCTCATACACGCCCTCGATGTTCGGCGCGGTGTAAAGTCCGTTGGCGTCGATCTCACCGCCGTTTTCGGGGGATATTGACCAGCGTATCGTCTTGTTGGTCATATTGGCGCACACCGCCTCGAGGTATTTGCTGTCACGCGGCTTGATAACGAGCGAGTTCGGCTTGATCATTATCTTCATATTGCTTCTCTCGGTGACATTCTCGTCAACATCGCGTATCGCCGTCCACTTCACATCGACGTAATCCGCGACCAGCGTGGTCAATGCCCTGATGCCGATAACGAAGCTCCCTTTTGTGGGGTTGAGCTTCGCGGCCGTCTCAAATACGGCTCCCTCGTCCCGGAAAAGCTCATTGTTGCCGTATATCACGCCGCCGTCGGGCATGGGCGTCCCGAGGATTATCGTGACGCTTCCGAGACCGAGACCGTGTATTATCTCATCGGAGTATATCGCCTTGTTCTTGAAGCTGCCCGCATTGAGATTTACGCGGCAGGTGCCGCTGGATATGAACCGCCCGATATCGCGCACGGCTCTCGTGTCGGGACCCTTGTGCAGCTGTATCGGCGCGCCTCCCTCCGCTCCCGGGTTTGCTCGTTCCGCGAGCCGAGCGCTGAGCAGGGTATTGCTCGCGACATACTGCCCGAACGGAACATTCGTTACGCTGTCGATGATCACGCTGCCCTCGGTATCCACAAGGCCTATCCTTGCGAGATACAGGCGGTGTCCGAGAGTGCTGCGCAGCGCGGTATCGAGGCTGTAGTCGAAATTACCCGCTGTCACGGCGTCTTCCACGTTCCCGTCGATTATCATGACGGAGGAGCGCCCCGAGGCATCTCCGCCGGCGGAATTCTTGTCGTAGGACAGCGAGAAGGTGGAGGGGTCGATCGTCGCGGTACCCTCGGTATTGTTGACGTTGTTTGCTCTCAGCAGGAAAGACAGCGTGTATTTTCCGGTCTTTTCGAGCAGCATCTCATCAAATCTGACCTTCAATACGGAGCTGCCGTCGGACGCGGAATTCAGGCATACGAGCTGTATGTCGTAGGAGAAAGCCGCGAGCTGCTTGGTGAAATTCTCGACCTCTATGCGGAATTCAAACGTTGAATCGGGATTTACATATCTCGGCATAACGTGCTTTATCTGCAGGTTCCGGTCGCGGAAGACCGTGATCTCCCGCTCGTACAGCCCGCTCACCATATCGAGGTCGTCATCGGGCTCCGCGGCAGTGAGGTAAAGGTCGTATCCCTCGCGTATCCTGTCGGAAACGGCCGTTCCGCTGTCGGCGGCTATATTATGGGCATTCCCTTTTTCCTTCTCGGTGTATTCGATGCACAGATACACATACGCTCCGCAGCCCTCGCTCATCGCGGCATCGTAACCGTTTATCATCGCGAGCTTCTTGGTAACGGGCGGGGCCACGACTATCTCACGGCCGGTAGCGTCCAGCGCGAGCCCGCTTTCCACCGATATCGTCTCTTCATCGACCCGCACGACGTTCAGACCGCAGACCACGCCCATACCGTGTATCAGGCGGTTGAGGAGCCTGCGCTTGTCGTTGGTGTATTTCTGCTCGGCATTGAAATCCTCCACGCTGAGGAGCTTGCCGTAGAAGTATTTGTTTCTTTCAAATGGGTAAAGCTGAGTATTTTTCATATCGTTCCGTACCCTGCGGTACGCCTCCTGTTATGCGAAATTAATGTGTTTCACCGGCATTGTCGGTATCGGAGATAATATCGTCGTAAGCATCGCCGCTGTCTTCTTCTTCCTTCACATCACGCCCGCCTATAGTGGACATCGTGAGCTGCGAGCGGCCGTCGAGCGCCGCGCTTCGGTATTTCCCGAGCGTGCTGTTTATGCCGAGGTAGGAATACTTGTCGAGGAAGATATACGGCTCGAGCACCACGAGGTCGAGCTGCGCGTAGGCCGGCAGCATCTTCGCGGCGAGCCGCCTTATCGCGCTCAGTTCGGAATCCGACTTTATATGCTCGCTCTTTATCATCATCGTGACCTTGTACGGGTCGCTGCCGTACATCGGGAGCAGTGAGCTGTCATACGACTTTGTGCCGGAAAACTCCCTTATCTCGGCGTTCTCCACTATGAACGGCTTCTCGCCGGTGTAAAGCTCGATGACATCCGAGAGACTCCCTCTCGTACCCCGCCTTCGGTACAGCTCCACCGACATCAGCAGGAGCTTGCGGAGCTTTTCCTCCTTCCACAGCCCGACATCGGTTATATTCAGCCACTCCGCGAGCCATACGAGGAAATCGCTCTCCGCGCTTTCCGGGTCGAAGCGGCGGGAAATGTCGCCTATCTCGAATTCGAGCTCCTCGTAGAAGGTCTGGAATATCCCGAGATAACGTTCGAGGAAATGCGTGCCCTCATCGCTTTTCCGGTATATTTGCGGCAGGTAGTCTATCCACGAGCTTGCCGGCAGGAAGATACGCATACTCTTCACCGCGGCGGGTGAGGAATGGCTGCTGTAAACCTCGGTAAGCACCCACAGGTATCTTCCGCTCACGTCATGCAGCAGCGCGTCGCTGACGCCGGTGAGCCGCTTTTTCACACAGGAGCCGAAAGCTTCGGCCTTCTCGTCAAACGAAAGCGTCTCGTCGTGCAGCAGCTCATTTATCCCGCGTGTCTCGCCGCCGTATCGTATCTCATCCTTGTCGGAGGTGAACACGGTCATTCTGATATCATCGCCGCCGCAGTGCTCCGTCTCTATCGTGAGCCTGTGCCAGACC
The DNA here is from genome assembly GCA_017458655.1 of Ruminiclostridium sp. Classification (GTDB taxonomy): domain Bacteria; phylum Bacillota; class Clostridia; order Oscillospirales; family Ruminococcaceae; genus Ruminiclostridium_E. The sequence goes on from JAFTAG010000037.1 coordinate 38,888, forward strand.
ATACCGCGCTCGCCGGAGTCGAATATACGCGTTATAAACCTTCCGACGCCGGTCTCGCCCTCCGAGCGGAAAACGAGGCCGCCCGCGGTGATCTCCATTTTGTCGCGGACGCAGCGGTCAAGGTCATAGCTGCTCTTCATTATAAAATATTTCAGCTTTTCTTTCATTTTCTTGCGGGAGCTCACTTCCTTTCACCGCTGCATTTGGTCAATACATCGTATTTGTCATTATATCGAGGTCTTTGAGATAAGCCGAGGTATTCGGCGCCATGATCAGGTCGCCCTCGGGAGTGCGCTCCGAGCCGCTGCCGTTCGTCTCGATAGTCAGCAGGTTCAGCGAAGCGACGCACCCGAGCCCGTCTATGAGCTCATACAGCTTGCTGTAAACTATCTCCGTGCCGAATTCATCCTCGACCGCGCGGAAGAACCTCACCACCGCGTCCTTTATCACCTTTCTCACATTAACATATCTGTCCTCCACCGAGACATCGACGCTCACCGACACCCCCGCGTATTCCGGACGCACTATCCTGTACTGCATACCGAGCAGCCGGTGCGGCTCGAGCGCCGCGAGTATATTGCGCACATACCGCTCGCCCGGGATCCCCATACCGTCCTTCGAATACGGCTTCACTATCACGGTGGTAATGAGCGGGCTGCCGCGGTCGGTCTTCCTGCTGCGCCGGAGCACTCTGCATTTCTCTATTTTGAGCCCCTGAACGCCCGCTATGAAGCGCTCGCAGTCCTCGTCGGTAACTACCGCGTCGGTAGTCCTCAGCCTGTGCTGCGCCCTCACAAGGCATTCCTCCGTGGTCTCCTCGTTCAGCCCTCCGACCGACGGCCACGCGTTGGATACGGCGATACCGTCCTCCGAGCCGTTTCCGGGAGCTCCCGCCGAGGTTATCTTGTCCTTTGAGACATTTCCGTCCGCGCCGAGCGTCTCGGAATACCCCACAATGAATATCCTGCCCTCGGGCGGCGCGCCTTTGAGACAGTCCCCGAAGCGTATCGTGCCCTTCTGCGTATCGAGGATATACACACGGTCGTCCGCTCCGTATGCCGAAAAATCGCTGACCTTGTGCCACTGCACATATCGGCCTCCCGAATCGGGAAGCTCCGTCATTATCGTGAAGCTCTCGTACTCTATGTTCTCCGAGCCGAGGTCGTACTCCTGGAACGGCAGCCCCGTGCCGCTCCCGATAGCGTTATCGAGACAGAATTCCTTTTGTATGTTTACGATGCGCACCGTTTCGGCATCCCCCGCATCGGGTATGTCATATATCACCGCGCCGCCGTCTTCATCTATCTTCCTGCCGAAGCTGCGGACGGGCGTGAACAGGCCGTCCTTCCCGCCGAGGAATATCCTTGTGTCCCCCGTCAGAGCAAGCTCCGTCATGACCTTATATTCGCCGCCCGCGGGGAAGTCGGTGTACTCCGCCTTTGTGTCCCTCTGTGTCACGGGCATCACTCCGAACGCCGCGCTGCGTATCACGGGCGGGTCGTCGTACTCGCCGCCGGTCAGCGTGAAGCGTATCATATAAATTTCCTTGTCGTGTATCTTCTTTGCGGAATGCTCGGCGTCGGGCGTGAACGATATCAGGCCGGAGGTGAGGAAGCCATAGGTCTTATCCTCGAACGGTATCTCTCTCCAGCCGCTCTCCGAAAGGAATTCCAGCTTCATATCCACAAGCGGGACAAATGAGGCGGGGTCGGTTATCGGATTGCGAACGACGCCCTGCCCGGGAAATATATCGAAGTACAGGAGATGCCGCTCATTCGCCTTGAGCGGCTTTGTGAAGCCTATCCCGAAGGAGCCGGAGCTTCCCGCCGGAAACGGCTGCAGCCGCAGATTATTGCCGAACGACATAGCGCCCCTGGCGATGACGCGCTGCTTCCCGCCGTTCACCGTAACGAAGCAGCATATCCGCGCCGATGAGATGAACGTGCGCTCGTCCGCTTCAAAGCAGATATTCCCGGCGTAGAGCTTTGTGCCCTTCGAGGCGGTGATGTCATCCTCACATTCCACGGTGACCGCGGTATGGGAGGGCTTTTTTGTCCGTCTGGTCATTCCGAGCAGCTTCAGATACGTCCTGATGTTCTCGGGACCTATCTTGTTGAGGTAATAATGCTGGCTGTCCTTCAGCCACGCGAGCATCTCGAGCATGGTAACGCCGGGGTCGTGGAAGTTGAAATCCGTCCACTCGGGGTAAATGCTCACTATCAGATTGCGCGCGTTCTCGAATATCTCGTCGAAGCTCTCGTTGTCAAGTAATATATCCGGCAGCAAGCCGTTCACCTCCCCAAGGACGTTTGATAATTAATAATTAATAATTAATAATGAATAATTGTGGTGTCGCTTCGCGACTTATTTGAATCGTGACGAGACCCAAAAGCCCTGTATATAGATCTATGGTGAGTTATATGGGTGACCGCATTAAGATATGCGGCGAAGCCGCTCCAAAACTATTCATTATTCATTCTTCACTATTTCCGCATCTCCGGGGATAGTGAATAGTGAATGGTCGCGGTCGCGCTTCGCGCATTATTATGACCGGGACGAAGCTCGTTTGGCTCTTGTCACGATCTCTTTCATTTTAGAGGTACCCTTTACATTCAGGGCTCACATATCTCCGAGGGTCACACTGATATCGTGGTGTCCGTTCTCGGGGAGGATATAACGGTATCTTCTCAGCCCTTCCTCATCGGTCTCCTTAAGCCCTCCCGGCGTCGGAACGTATGTCGTGACACCGAGGCTCTTTATGCGGGCTACCTTGTTAAGGCGCAGTATCACACTTCGTATCTGCTGTTCGTTGGGTATCATACCGAGATTCCAGTTCATATCGCCGGGCTTTCCGCGGTATGAGCTTATATAATCGAGGATACATTCCTCGACGGATTTTTTAAGGTCAAATATGCCGTTGAGCTCATTCGTCGCGATCGCCGTATGAACGTTCATCGTAATGAACACGGGCTCGATGATGTACAGCTTCCCCGAAGCCGCGATATCCGACGGCAGTCTCGGTAAAAGGTACTCCTCGACCTCGCGGCGCACCTTGCTGAACTCCGAATGCGGCTCCTTCATCACAACGAGTGTGACCGCGCCCGGCTCCGCCTCACCGTCCGGGTCTCTGCCGCTGACGCAGCGCGCTTTTATTACGCTTCTTGACGCGTACATGGTGAGCTGCTCGATATCGGTCGCCGTAACGGCCTTGCACTGTGTACGGAGCATTACCGAGCTGCGCTTCATCGCCTCAAAGACAGTCTCCGCGTCACAGCCTCCGAAGAAGCGCTTCGGGTTTGTGACCGACGAAACGAAGCCTATCGAGCGCTCCATGCTCGAGACCGCGCCGACATCAACGTTCGTGCGCGCCCCGCCGCCCGTGGTGTATCTCACCCGGATATCGGAGCTTTCCGAGACCGCCGGTATGCGCCCCTTGCGGCCGTTGCCGAAGGAGAATTTCCCGGCTCCGCGGTCAAGGGTGTAGCAGCGCGAGGTGTTGTTCTCGGTAATGAACGTGTTCACCTCGTTCCACTTCACCCAGATATGCGTGCCCATACCGGCGCCGTCGGAAACGCGTATCACTCTTCCCTCTTTGGAAAGCTTCTCAGCCTCGGCGTCCGTTATGGTCGAAAATTCGTTGACATACAGCTCAAAATCGAGGATATTCCCCGATGCGAGCGTGAATCCCGCGTTCTCGGTATATACGTTCATCGGGAAGTATTCCTCGCGGTGACTGTCTATGTTCACGGCACGTACGGAGTTGAAGTGAACGCTCTTTATGACCGGGAGCGCCTCTCCGTTCGCGCGGTAGTGATCCGAGCGGTCGGTTATCCTCACCCAGTACAGCTCCTCGCCGAAGATACGCTTTTTTACGAAGCCGGGGTTGTCGAGGAATATCGTCAGTCCGGCTTTCGTGAAGCTTTCCGTCTCATCTATGACGTTTATCGGCTTCCAGCCGCGCTCCGTGAGGTATTCCCACCCGAGCACGGTATGCTCGGCGGCGATCTCCTCGTCAACGTCCCAGAGTATGCGGAAGGGTCCCGTGTCGGGCGGTGCGCCGAATCCGAGGTACATCGACCTGTGGTCGGCTCCGACGCAGTAAAACGGCGTAAAGCCGTCGTAGGCCGCCGGGTCGAGCGGGTCGTGCTCCGTCTGTTCGAGGCAGTTGCCGGCGCTTATCTTATCCACGCGGCAGCCTGTCTCGGTGTAGTAGTATTCGAGCGCGAGATTCCTGAGATACGGCGAGAGATAATCGCCTCTGAGCTTATACAGGTTCTCGGCGCTTATTATCCTCGCTCTGATGTAGCAGTCCGACTTCGCTCCGACAAACACCTCCGTCATATCATCGGGGCAGCGGAAGGTCATGCTGCGGAAGCACGAGACCACGCCCTGCGGGCAGTTGAATATGTCGCTGTACGAACGGTCGGGGAACAGCCTTGCCCAGCCGAAGCCGTTGTAGTATTCCCAGATGACCTCGGATATCGTTATCTTGTAGGACTTGGGTTCCTTGAAATCGCCGCGCTTGGCTATCCATTTCCAGTTTATGTCAAAATCGGGCTGATTTTCTATCGGGACGGTATCAAGGCTCATATCGAAGCTGAGCGTTATCTGAGCGCCGCGCTTGTCGAGCACCTCGCCGCAGCCGAAATACACCTCATTGAAAAGCCGGAACCGCTCGCCGAACGGGTAAAATCCGCTGCGGTCGAACTCGATGTTCCCGTCTGTGACGCAATCGACATCTATCGACTTTGCCGAGGGCATCGCCGCGACCCGGGAGAACGAAAATCCCGCGAACCGCGACATATCCTTTACGGTGAAGCGTATGCCGAAGCCGTTATCGTCCGCTTGGACGGGCGGCAGCTTATCGCTCTTATAGAGCAGCAGCGCGCCGTTTCGCTCGCTTATCCCGGAAAAAGGAAGATATCCCGTCTCTTCGCCCGCGTAATACTCTATCTCACAGGCGGAGCTGTCCGCGAGAGCCTTTACGAAGTCACGGTTCACGGGCATACCGCCCATGCGGCGGAACACCAGCCTTATTTCCGCTTCTGTCCGCACATTGAACGCAAACGGGTGTCCGAGCGTCATAACGTGGCTCTGGAGCTCGGGATCCGAGGTGTCGAAAAGAGCTCCGCCGTTTTCACAAAGCCCCTCACACCTGCCGATGTGATCCTCGCTGTCGTCCACGCAGAACGCGGCTTCGATGCGCGCCGGCGAAACGAGGATATCGGCCAAGGTCTCAAAGTGCATGGTATCGCCGTCGTCGCCGGTATAAGCGGAGAGCACCGTGCCCTTGACGACCTCGGCGTTCCCGACATCGTCGGCGGACAGCGAGAAGCTCACATACCCCTCCGACGGGAGCGCCGGCTGCAGGGACGCGTTTATCGCGTTGAAAAACGCTATCTCGTTCTTGAGCGGCAGGCCGTTTATCTTCCTGATCGTTCCCGCGAACATATCCGCGCACGCCACAGCAAGCGCCGAAGCGATATCCGGCTCGGCGGTATTCATATTCCATTCGGGAGTATAACTCCTTGCACGCTCCGCAAGCAGCTGGAGCACCGCGTCTTTACCGCGCGCGTCGATCTTCATAGCCTTCCGCTCCTTTCGTTAGTTTTGTTGAGCACAGATATCTGTCGGAATGGAACGTTCTGACAGGCTGCCTTTTACCGCCTCATCCGTGCGGCGTTTTGAGCAAGCTGCGGTGCTTCCTGCACCGCGCGCCCTGCACCTGCGCAAGCGTTCCGCTTGACCCGATATTTTTTATATTCTCATCCGTTTGACCCGCCACAGATCTATATGCAAAGCTCTTAGATCCCGTCACGATCCGGAATCGCGGCGAAGCCGCACCACAATTGTGAATTATTTTTATACGACCGTTTTCGCTCCCTCGCCGTAGCCCTCGTTGATGTAGAAGGGATAAACGAGGTTGAAGGGGTTGTTGGTAGAGCGCACGACATAGCTTATGTGGACGACAAGCTTGCCGTCTTCATCCGCGGCCTGCTCTATCTCCGCCGCAACGTCCTTTATGCGCGGCTCCCACATTATAAGGGAATTTTCTATCTCGTGCTTCATCATCATCAGCATTGTGTAATCCGCACCGCCGAAGATGAAGGAGTTTATGGAGCAGCCGAAATGCGGCGACATCGGACGCTCGCCGGGCTGCGTGCCGAGGATAATACGTATCGACTCGGCGATATCGTCCTCACCCGACGAGGTGCGTACCCGCCCCGTATTGGGGTCTACCTGCACGGGGAATTTGAACCCCGTACCGAGAAAGCTCCTGCTGTTCGTATTGTCCATTACAGACATCCTTTCCTGCTTGTATTCCGGCTCATTGCGGATTTTTCCGTATCTTACCCCGCCTTCGGCGGGGTAAGATACGATAGTTTTCTGTCATCATCAGTTTATCTTGACAAGAGTGCCCTTTACGACGGTAGTGCCGCTCGACTGCGCCTGAAGGGAGCTTGTGCCCTTTATGGACACCGCCGTGCCCTCGACCTTGATATTCTGACCTTTTTCGGTTATATCGTTGTTTGCTTTTATCTCGACACTTCCCGTGGTAAGCGTTATCTTCTTGCCCGAGCCGTCGAAGATACCGGCGTCACTGCCTCCGACATTCAGAACTATCTTTTTGTCGGCGGTAACGGTTATCTCGCCTTTTTTGGAATCTATATTTATGCTGTTCTTGCTGTCCTTGTCATAGACCGTTATGCAGTCCTTTTCCTCGTCGAACACGACGCCCTTGCCCTTCGCGGTCTTTATCTCTATCTTCTGTTTGTCCTGCGTATCGTCGATGAAAAGCTCGTTCTTGCCCTTTGTGATGAAGCGCTTCACTGTGTTCTTCTCGGTAGCCGTGTCCGCGGGGAGCTTATTCTTGGCGCTCCAGAGGCAGCCCAGCACAACGGGACGGTTCCTGTCGCCCATATTGAACGCGACCACCACCTCGGAGCCTACCTCCGGGAGCTCGTAATCCCCGAAATCGGCGCCGGCATACGGGCTCATCACGGGTATCCAGCCGGTAACGTTCTTGCCCTGCTCGCCGAGGAACAGCTCGACCTTTATCTTGCCCGGGTCGTCTTTGTTGTAATTCTCCTTGACGGTGCCGGTGACGATACCGCTGATAATATCCATACCGGGCTCGGCGGAGCTGCCCCGCATATCATCGAAAAGTCCCATTACGCCCACCCTCTCGCTTCAAAAAACGTGGAAAACCTTGATTCCGTAACGCGGTGCGTCACTTCACTCAGGTAATACTTCTTGTCCGCCATATCTTCAAGATCCTTGATCTGCAGGTATCTTCCCGGAACGATCTCGGGAATGCCGATAAGCTCGCCCTCCGCGAAGCACGCGTCCATTGTCAGCTTCTCCGCGATAGCTCCGGCTCTTGTCTTTGCCTTGCTCTCGCTGTCGGCGTCCGCGTCGATGAAGAACTGCGACGGCGTCGGCGACAGCACGGGAGTATATTTCTCGGTGGTCTTTGCCGTGACCTTTGAGGAAATGTCCTTGCAGTTCACGGGGTCGTAGCCGATAACATTTATGCTCGTATCGAGGTAATCCGCCATCATACCGAACCGCAGCAGCTCCCGGCCGAAATTCACGGACATAATGGGCGTCTTGCTGCTGCACGGCTTTCTGAAATACGCCTTGTCATACAGGACGAAGAATTCTCTGTCGGATTTGCCTTTTTTTATGAGTTCTTTCTTTACGAAGTCGTAGTCGTTGGTGGACTGCGATATGGGGCTGACGAGCTTGTCGTCGGTGGCGTCGCACACGGCGCTGCAGAGCTTTGAGTAGTTCCCGATGACTTTTTTGAATACGTCGGAATAGTTCTTGTCTTCATAAAGAGCGCGCTTAACGCCGCTCGTCATCATCAGCTTGCGCACGTCCATCACTTTAACGACGATGAGCGGCAGCTCGCCGAATTCCGCGCCCACGCCCGCTATATAGCCCTTGAAAACGGCCGTTGTGGCGGAAAGATAACCCACCTCTATCTCGAGTATGGTGCCGAGTTTGAAGCTGTTCTTCACTTTTGAGTTGAACGAGTGGCTCTTGATGTCGTATTCCGCGCCGAGGCGTATTATCGCCATTCCCGCGCTTTCGAGCGACAGCGTCACGGTCAGCTCCGTGACCGAAAGGTCAAGCGAGGATATAAGCTCCGTACCGCCCGACTTTATCTTCATCGCCGGCACAAGAAAGTTCCCGTATTTGTTCACCAGCTCCTCGTATTCCGCCGTCCCGTTCATAAGATCCGCCATTCTCCGCCTCACCGCCTTTACTGTCATAGTCTCATACGCCTGAGAGAGGTGTCTCGCCTGTAGGCGAGCCACCTGGGGAAAAGGAAACCCTTCTCGGAAGAAAGGTTTCCTCTCCCCCAGACGGAAGCCGTCCCCAGCCCCCCACTCTTTCGAAAAAACTATAGTTGCTCCGCAATAATATTTTAAAGCTGCCGCTCCTGTCGCAGGATCGTGCCGATCTGCAATATACTTCTCCGCACCTGCAGGCGAACAGTAACTGCGATCTATGATAAGTTATCGGAGCACTCAAATAGTTTTACCTGATCGCCGGAACGGACAGCACCGTTCCCACCGGTATCTCCAGCGGGTTCATAATGCCATTCGCGTCGGCTATACGCCGCCATTCCCGCGCGTCGCCGTACTCCTTCCCGGCAATGCTCCAGATACTGCTGTCCTCGGTGAGGGTGCGCGCCTTGGTGCGGTCGGGCGAATTGAACGGGCTGCTGCGCTCGTCGGAGGCGCCGTTCATACCGCTTATCGTAAGGTCAACTATCGCCCGCAGCGGCTTTCCCTTCTTGTCAAACATAGTGTAAGTCACCGCAACGTTGTCCGCGTACCCGCTGAACATCAGCGAGCCCCACACGAACACGACTCCCGGCGGCATATGGTTGTCGCCGCTTATGCGGGTGAGCGAGGTTATCTTGTCTATGGTCTTGGTGATGTCCTTTTCATCGCTTTCGCCCGTGATAAGACCCTTCACCGCGCCCGCCACCGACGAGAGCGACGTGACCTCGTCACAGTCGAAATACAGCTTCACATTGAGCGTAGAGAGCTTGTTGCCGTTGAAGCTCACCACCGGCTCGTCCTTCTTGCGGCGCGCCTTCTGGGAATACTCCGACCTGCTGGTGATGCGATACTCCGACGGGTTGAACTGCACCGGGACCTGCTCGGTGGAATCTCCCTGTATGACAAGCGTGGCTTTCTCGCTCCTGAGCTTCTCCGCTATCTTAACGGCCGCATTTGTAAGCGTTGAACTGAATCCCATATCATCACCCCTTCACCGTGTCACGAGGAATACCGTGACCTGTCGTAGCGAAGCTGTTCGCGAAGCTTCCCGATAAAGCTCTCGGAAAGCTCGTCGATATCGCTTCTTCGCAGCACCTGCTCCTCCATCTCGGTCTGGCGCCGCCTTATATCGTTGATAAGCTTGCTGTTTTCGGCGACCTTTTCCTCGGTAACGGCGACCTTGGCGACCGCCTCTCTCACGCCGCGCGAGATGTCGCCCGAGACGTGCGTTATCCCCGCCTGCGAAAGTCCCGCGTCCGCGCCCTCGATAAGGTTCCCGAAGCGGCTCACAAGCTCCTCCGCCGAGACCGATGACGGCTGCGCGGAAGGCCGCTGTTCGGGCGCTTCACGCCGCGGCGGCAGATATCGTATATCCGTGAAAGGCTGTGCCTGCGCTCCGGGAGCGCTCTGCTCCCCGTTCGCAGCACCGCCCGCGGTATTAGTCCGCAGATAAGTGTTTGCGGTAAGCGCACTGCGCCTTATGTCGTATCTGTTCACTGCAGCGGCCGAACGTCGGATAACGAAGCCCGCAGTGATGCGGATATCCCCGCCGTCGGCAGCGCTCCCCGGGTACATCGGCATCGTCGGCCGCTCCGTGAGAACCGTGCTGTAGTATCGGGGCGTATCGGCGCTTTCGCGGGGATTTCCCGCCGCGGCAGTCCTTTCCGCTCCCGTGAAAATATTCGTTATATTGCGGTAATTATGCCGTATCGCGGCACCCGCGCGGTCTGTCCGGACGGATATCACCCTGATATCTCCCGCCGCCGGGACGCTTCCGGCATACACATTCAGCCGCACGGTACCTCCTTCCCGAACGCCCGCCGCATTGTACGGAGCCGTCGTTTCCGGCGCGTGATACACCTGTGCGTAAGCTTCCGGCGAACGCGCCGTAACGCGCTCGTAAAGCCGCACCGCCCGTTCGTATATCCTGTCTGCGCGTATGCGGTAAACTGCCGCGTCGTGAGCTTCCCGCCGTGTATCGCTGCCGGCAGCCTTTTCCGCCGCCGTGCGGTATATCACAGCCGCGGCGTTCCCCGGGTAGCCGGTCTCCCGCGCTCCCGCGGAGCCCGGAAGATATGCCGTGAACGCGCTGTAGCTGCGGTTTTCCGTGAACTGCGTTACGGGTAGGAAAATGCGGGCAAGCCGTTCCGGCAGCACATTGTTCTCCCCCGTGAGCACCTTTACGGTCTCCCCCGCCCTGTCCGCGTTAAGAGCCGCGAGCACGGCGGCCTCGCTGTCGGTGATACCACGGGAAGCCTTTGTCTTGCCGCCCTTCTTCTTATCCGCGGCGATAAGCCTCGTAAGCTCGGCGAGCACCCGAGTGCGCCGCTCTCTGTCAAGCTCGCGGAATTCCCGCACGGTATCGGTACTGCCGCGTTCGCGCCGCAGAACGAGCTGTATCGCGCGCTCGGTGAGCTTACGGTCGTGTGCGCCCGGCTCGCGCTCCGAGGTGAGCAGCTTCACCGCCTTTGTCAGCGAAGCGAAGGTGTCCGGGCTGCTTTGTGTCCGCAAAAGCGCTTCTTTTATCATCGGCGCGAGCGTGAAGCTCCTGTGGATATGGCGTTCCGCTGTCTGCGACAGGTACCGCGCGCCATCGCCGAAGTACGAATTCATCACGAGCAGCCCGATATCGCGCGTATCGGAAAATTTCAACGGCACAGCTGTGTCATTTCCGCTCTCCGTGCGATATATCGGCCGTTCGGCCTCGCTGTAATGCTCAATAGGCTTTTCAACCGTTTCAGACGTTGAAGCTTTCCGCGTGTCGGGAGCTTTCATCGGCGCAGCTGCGTCTTTTCCGCTCTCCGTGCGGTATATCAGCCGTTCGGTATCGCTGTAGCGCTCAATTGGCTTTTCAACCGTTTCAGTCGTTGAAGCTTTCCGCGTGTCGGGAGCTTTCACCGGCGCAGGTGCGTCATTCCCGCTCTCCGTGCGGTATATCGGCCGTTCGGTCTCGCTGTAATGCCCAATAGGCTTTTCAACCGTTTCAGACGTTGAAGCTTTCCGCGCGTCGGGAGCTTTCACCGGCGCAGGTGCGTCTTTTCCGCTCTCCGTGCGGTATATAAGCCGTTCGGTATCGCTGTAGCGCTCAATTGGCTTTTCAACAGTTTCAACCGCTGAAGCTTTCCGCGTGTCGGGAGCTTTCACCGGCGCAGGTGCGTCATTCCCGCTATCAGTGCGGTATATAAGCCGCTCGGCCTCGCTGTAACGCTCGATTGGCTTTACAACCGTTTCAACCGATGAAACTTCCCGCGCGGCGGGAGCTTTCACCGGCGCAGGTGCGTCATTACCGCTATCAGTGCGGTATATAATCAGCTCGGCCTCGCTGTAATGCACAAGA
>JAFTAG010000038.1 GCA_017458655.1 Ruminiclostridium sp.
CTTCATCTTCTCCGTTATTGTCGAGGAGCTCGGATTTGTCGGCGCGGTGGTGATCGTGCTGCTGTTCCTTATCCTTATCATACGCGGGTTCTATATCGCGGCGTCCGCTCCCGACAAGTTCGGTATGCTGCTGTGCGCGGGCATCGTCATTCAGATAGGCATACAGGCGTTCCTTAACATCGCGGTCGCGTCGAACGCGTTCTTCAACACGGGCGTGTCGCTGCCGTTCTTAAGCTACGGCGGCACGGCTCTGATGATGCAGCTCGCCGAAATGGGCGTTGTGCTCAACATTTCACGAAAAGCATCGATCTAAATTAATTAATAATTGCGGCGGACGGATCCCGATAGTGACAAAGCGGGAAAGCTTCAGCCCCGTCTGAAAAGGAAATATTGTAAATGAGAGTTATTCTTGCCGCGGGAGGCACCGCGGGTCATATAAACCCCGCGCTCGCCATTGCGGACAAGATAAGGGAGCTCTTCCCCGACGCGGTGATAAAATTTGTCGGGGCGCAGGGCGGTATGGAGGAGCGGCTCGTCAGAAAAGCGGGCTACGACTTCACGGCATTCAAAATGGCAGGCTTGCAGCGAAAGCTCACCCCGCACAACATCAAGCGAAACATACAGGCGGTGCATTATTACATCACCGCTCGAGGCGACGCACAGAAGCTGCTGAAGGAATTTCAGCCCGACGTCGCGGTCGGAACGGGCGGATATGCCTGTGCTCCGGTGCTCACCGCAGCCGCGAAAATGGGTATCAAGACAGCGATACACGAGAGCAATTCTCTCCCCGGGATAACCACGACGATGCTCTCAAAGCACGTCGATAAGGTGCTCGTATCGAACGAGGACGTTATAAGCCACCTCGCCCGCAAGGACAACTGCGTGATAACGGGGAACCCGCTGCGCAGCAATATCCCGATAGAGGAGCGTCAGGCGGCGCGCGAAAAGCTCGGTCTCAAGGACGGTATGACGATAGTGTCCTTCGGCGGCAGTCTCGGCGCAAACAAGCTCAGTGAAGCCGTTGTAAAGCTCGTGAAATGGGAGCAGGAGACCGGCGATATCAACCACATACATTCCTTCGGCGGCAACGGCAAGGATATGTTCGAGGGGTTGATGAAAGCCAACGGCATCGAGGCGGGAGAGCGTTTCCGCCCGAAGGAATATATAGACAATATGTACACCTGCCTCTGCGCTGCCGACCTTGTGATCTCGCGGGCGGGAGCTATGACGCTCACCGAGCTCAAAGCCGTCGGCCGTGCAAGTATCCTGATACCCTTCCCGCAGGCCGCGGAAAATCACCAGTATTATAACGCGCTGACAATGAGCAAGAACGGCGCGGCTATCCTTATAGAAGATAAAGATCTGAGCGCGGAAAGGCTGCTCAAAGAAGTGAGGTATTTATATAATAACAGAGAAAAACTCGAGGAAATGGGGGAGTGCGCCGCTAAGCTAAATATTCCGGATTCTACCGACCTCGTCGTCGGGAATATCCTTGATCTGGTGAAAGATAAGTCTTGACCTATAGTGTGTACCGCACAAAATTTTTTTCGGAGCCTACCCTTGACAAACCGGGTCAAATGCGCTGCTTCTGCGTTGCCGAAGGGAACTCAAAAGCATATAACTTTTATAGGTTCCCTTCGGACGCAGCATTATAGCGCATTTGCCCCGATTTGTCAAGGGCATCCAAAAAAATTTTTGTGAGGCGACCAAGTGCAAACTCGAAGGTTTGCCTGCGGCGCGCCTCGGAAATCTAAAAGCATATTGGCTGACATAACGCAGAGGCCTTGTGTGCCGACAGAGCAAGTCTTGTAAAAGGAACGCACGCTCCGATTTATGTCTAATAACTTTTAGATGTTACTATATGGCCGCAGTGCCTGTAAAGCCTGCACAACGTCGCAAACGGGCCTGTCGGGTGCAGCGTCACGCTGCCGCGGAGAGTCCAGAGGGGCCGGCGTTAGGCCCCTTTGGCGGGGGTGTGGGGGCAGCGCCCCCGCATCTGTTCTTCTGTTCCTCTGTTCCTCTCAATCTCTCTTCCCCTCTCTCACCCTTCTCTCTTTTTCTGCATAATATGTGAGAAAAAGCAGAAATGGGTGATATATATGTCTTCCGGAAGAAAGCTTCTGATACGAGGAGGGCGGCGCATAGAGGGCGAGATAGCGGTACAGGGCGCGAAGAACAGCGCGCTCCCCATTCTCGCGGCCTGTACGCTGTGCAAGGGGCGCTGCGAGATATACAACTGCCCGAGGCTGTCGGACTGCGACGCGGCGTGCAGGATACTCACCTCGCTCGGGTGCGCCTGCAAGCGCGAAGGAAACGCCGTGAGCGTGAACTCCTCCGCGATAACGTCGGGCGAGGTCTCGGAAAAGCTGATGCGCGAAATGCGCTCCTCGATAATCTTTATGGGCGCGCTGCTCGGAAGGTGCGGGCGGTGCAGGATGTCATTCCCCGGGGGCTGCGAGATAGGCTCGCGGCCGATAGATTTCCACCTCGAGGCGTTCCGCAGAATGGGCGCGAAGATACACGAGGAGCACGGCTACATAGTCTGCACGGCTGCCAGACTGCACGGCGCGAAGGTGTCGTTCCCCGTGCCGTCGGTGGGAGCCACCGAGAACGTAATGCTCGCCGCGGTGCTCGCGGAGGGCGTTACCGAGATACACAACGCAGCGCGCGAGCCCGAGATACGCGACCTTGCGGGATTTCTCGCGGCCTGCGGGGCAAGGATAGACGGCGCGGGAACGGGCACTGTGCGGATCGAGGGCGTGAAGTCGCTCGGCGGCTGCGCCTATACGGTAATGCCCGACAGGATAGCCGCCGCGACCTACCTTTGCTGCGGGGCGATAACGCGCGGCGAGATACTGCTCACGCACTGCGACCACGGCTCGCTCGAACCGGTCGCTTCGGTGCTGGAGCAGACGGGCTGCAGCATATACAGCTTCGGGAACGACAGCGTTTACCTCAACGCGAGAAAGACGCTCAAAGCGCCCGACCTCATCAGGACCGCACCCTACCCGGGATTTCCCACGGACGCGCAGCCGCCGATAATGGCGCTGTGTACTACGCTTCCGGGAACGACTATGTTCGCGGAAACGATATTCGAGAACAGATACCGCCACGTCAGCGAGCTCATACGGCTCGGGGCGAAGATAAAGGTCGAGGGTCAGGTGGCCGTAGTCGAGGGCGTCAACAGGCTCTCGGGCGCGGAGCTCGAAGCGGGAGACCTGCGCGGCGGGGCGGCAATGGTAACGGCGGCGCTTTTCGCCGAAGGAACAACGAAAATAGGACATACCTGCTATATCGACCGCGGGTATGAGGATATAGAAAGCTGCCTCAAAAGCGTGGGGGCGGACATAAGGACAGTTTAAACAAAGGGCGGTGAGAGCAATTCCGGATTTTCACAGGCTCAATAAGAGCAGGACAGTCGAAATGAATAAAAAGGAGCTGAACGACAAGCTCCGCGAGGCGACAGAGAAGTCGGCGCAAAATGCCCGGAAAAAGGCTCAGAAAGCCGCCCGAGACCCTTCCGCACCCGAAAAACAGAGCAGAAAGCAGCAGCGTATCACCGAGCAGACAAAGCGGGAGCTCCCGCCGCGAAGCCCCGTCCGCAAGCAGCGTGATGCGGAGCTTAAAAAACAAGCCGAGCGTGAACAGCGTGAAAAACGCAGACACAAGCGCAAACGCGGCAGCAACATCGTTTATTACATTATACTCGCGGCAATTCTCGCGATAACGGGATATATACTCTCCGTAACTGTATTCTTCAATACCGAACAGATCATAGTCGCGGGGCTTTCCGACTACACCGACGAACAGATAATCGCGGCGAGCGGCCTGCAGGGCGACGAAAACCTCGTCAAGCTCAATACCTCGGGCATTCCCGAAAAGATACTCGATAAGCTTGTGAAGCTCGATGCCGTCAAGGTCGATAAGCAGTTCCCCTCGACGATAAAGATAACCGTCGAACCGGCCGTCCCCATGGCGAGCTTCAAAACGGGCGGCAAATACTACATCATCTCACATATCGGCCGTGTAATGGACATATCGGACAACAGAGCCGACTGTATGCAGATAATAGGTTATCGGCCATCGGACTCGGTCATTGTCGGCAGCTTCATCTCCGCCGAGGATCCCGAGCAGGACACGCTCGTCTCCGAGATAAGCGCAGCTCTCGAAAAAGTCGAGCTGAAAAACATAACCTCCGTGGATATCACCGACAAGCTCAACATCGTGCTCACCTACGACGACCGCGTTGAGCTGTGCATAGGCTCCGTCCTGCAGCTCAATGAGAAGATGCGCATAGCGAACGAACTTCTCACAAACGGTTATATCGGCGAGACAGAGCGCGTCCGGCTGGATATTTCCGATACCGGAAAGGCCATACAGCGCCCGATAACGGTCACAACGGTGCCGGTCAGAACCACCGCGCCCGCCGGGGAGACCTCCGCGGAGACCGATGAAAACGGCGAGACCGTCGAAACAACGGAGGAGGATACCGCGTCCGCGGCGGGGTAATTTCGGAAAAACCGCCTTAAACTGCCAAAAACCACAATATTTAGATATCGCGCAAAAAAAAATCCACAAAATATGAAAATTTTTTAAAAAAACTATTGAATTTTTTGCGAAAATCTGCTACAATAGATTGTGATGAAATACAGTCGGCAAGCGGGTTTGACGTTCATAGGAAGGCGATTTGTGAACGGTTTGGCACCGTGACGCAGAAAAACTCAGGAGGTAACGTATTGTGGCAATCGAAATAGATGAAGAAGGCTTCGAGGTCGAGACCGAAGAGCCGGAGTTCGATCACCTTGACGAAAACGCGGTATATGACATACGCATAAAAGTATTCGGCGTAGGCGGCGGCGGCGGAAATGCCGTCGAGAATATGGCAAAGAAGGGTCTGCGCGACAAGAACGGCAAGGATGTCGGTGCCGACGACGTGGATATTGAGTTCGTCGCGGTGAATACCGATGTTGCCGCGCTCAAAAGCAAGGATAAATCCATAATCCGCCGTGTCCAGATAGGCAGAAAGTGCGCAAAGGGACGCGGAGCGGGCGGACGTGCCGAGGTCGGTGCGGAGGCTGCGCGCGAGGACAAGGAAGAGATAGAGAAGTATCTGAAGGGTGCGTCTCTCGTGTTTATTTCCGCGGGTATGGGCGGCGGCACGGGTACCGGCGCGGCTCCCGTTATTGCCGAGATAGCGCAGGAAATGGGCATTCTCACGATAGGCGTGGTAACAAAGCCGTTCGATTTTGAGCGCTCCCAGAAGATGAACCAGGCGATGAAGGGCATCGACGAGATCAGAAAGCACGTTGACGCGCTTGTCATAATCCCGAACCAGAAGCTCCTGCAGCTCAACGAGAAGGCGCTTACGGTGCCGCAGGCGTTCCTTATGGTAGATGACGTACTGCACCGCTCGGTGAAGATAGTTTCGGATATGATAAACACCACGGCGCTCATCAACGTCGATTTCTCCGACCTGAGCACGATAATCAGGAATGCCGGCGACGCGCATATTGCGATTGGCACGGGTACCGGCGACAAGAAGGTAGAGGAAGCGGTCTCGCAGGTAGTCAACAGTCCTCTGCTCGAGACGTCGATAAAGAATGCGGGCAGACTGCTCGTTTACATAACACTTTCGCAGGACGCTCTTATGTCCGATGTTGACGAGGCTATGCAGTCTATCACGAGAGCCTGCGACCCCGACGCGGAGATAATCATAGGTGCGAACTACGGCCCTTCGGATATGAAGGATTCTATCACGATATCGGTAATAGCCACCTGCTTCAAGGACAGCTTTATCGATACGGGAAGCACCGAGAAGAGCGTAGCGGAGGAGATCATCACAAACACTGCTTCCACGGTGAGAAAGAACGATTTTGCATCGTATCTCTCAAAGTCGGCAGCTCCCTCAACAGATGATGACGCTTACGCGGATCTCGAAAACCTGTTCAGAAACAGATAAAACAGATAAAAAAGAACAGGCACTGACCACGATTGTTTTCATTTTTCCTCTTTTCTTACATTACAACAACCCCCGAGGCTCCGGCCGCGGGGGTTGTTGTTTTCAGAGAGCAGAGCCACAGAGGTCGCTGACGCTCGAGAGAAGCGCTGACGCGCTTGGGGAAGAGGAAACCATTCTTGTAAGAAATGTTTACTCTCCCCCCAACCCCCACACTTTCGAAAAAACCGAATCGCTCCGCAATTAGACCTATAGTGACTGCTCCTGTTGCACAATTGTGCAGACTTCATATAAAAAAATAGCAGCACCGTGCAGATCTGTACGGTGCTGTTAAATTTGTGAGTTTTATTCTTTTTTCTTCGGCTTGCCAATTATACAGCAGAGACCCTGTGCGCCGATAGCACAACACACTAAGCGCGGACTAAATCTAACGTTCTGCTGAAACTCTCGACGCGGATTCGGTGCGGCCGTCGCCGCCGCTCGGGTCAGGGGGGCAGCGTTTGCCCCCTTGCGGGGGTTCGGGGGCAGAGCCCCCGTCTCAAATTCTCTTCTCTCGAGCGTTAGCGACTCTCTTTCTCGAAATCCTGAACGTCTATGTCTGCGGGAGCGTCTATCTCTCTGCCGACGTAGCCGCCGTTTTTTCGGCGCTGTTTGACGCACTCGGAGAGGAGATACTCGATCTGGCCGTTCACCGAGCGGAAATCGTCCTCCGCCCAAGCTGCAAGGTCGTTATACAGCTTCTCGGAGAGGCGCAGCGGGACTTGCTTCTTGACTGCCATTAATACAGGCTCCCGGAGTTTACCACGGGCTGTGCGTCGTGATTGCCGCAGAGCACAACGAGAAGATTGGACACCATAACAGCCTTCCGCTCGTCGTCGAGCTCAACGACCTGCTTTCTGCTGAGCTCCTCCAGCGCCATTTCGACCATTCCCACAGCTCCGTCAACTATCAGCTTTCTCGCGTCAACGACTGCGGAAGCCTGCTGCCTTTGCAGCATGGCAGCCGCTATCTCCGGCGCGTAAGCCAGATAGGTTATGCGGGCTTCAACTATCTCCAGACCCGCGTTCTTTACACGCTCCTGTATCTCTTCCTTGATGCGGTTCGCAACTACCTCGCTCGAGCCGCGCAGACTCCCCTCATCGGCTATCCCGTCGCCCGTCGTGTCAACGTTCGGCGCCACATCATACGGGTAGAGCCTTACAACGTTGCGCAGAGCCGTGTCGCACTGCAGCGAAAGATATTCCTTGTAGTTGTCAACGCTGAATACCGCCTTTGCGGTGTCGGTGACTCTCCACATTACCGCTATGCCTATCTCTATCGGGTTGCCGAGGCAGTCATTTATCTTCTGCTTTGCGTTGTCAAGCGTCATTATTTTAAGTGAAATGCGCCTGTCAAGTGCAGCCGCAGCCGAAACAGCAACTTCACCCGAGCTCGTCTTGACCATTGCAGCCATAAGATTCCCCTGCCCGACATCGCCGCTCTGACGCAGCTTCGTTGTCGCCGCGGGATTGACCGCCGTGCAGAAGGGGTTCACAAAGTAGAAGCCGTCGCCCTTGAGCGTCCCGACATACTTACCGAACAGCGTGAGCACAAGCGCCTCCTGCGGCTTGAGGACTTTGAGCCCGAGGAAGGGCACCCAGCCTATGAACATCCATATCCCGCATACTGCGATAAGCGTTACCCAAAGCGCACGATCCTGTTCCATGTCTGCCTGTATGATACCGAATACGAACCCGACCATTGCCGCACACAAGAGCAATATTGTGATGAGCAGCATTGCCATACCGTTCTTTTTTGTTGTGTAGATCTTTTCTGTCATTTTTACGCACTCCTTTCGGGCAAATTGCCCGTTGTTATTGTTTTATCACTGTTCACAACTTAAGCGGAAAATTAAGTTTCGCGTTTCAGTCTCCCCCGCCTCCGGCGGGGGAGACTGAAACAAAAATTTTCTTAAATTGCAGATAGTGGTTTTTTATACCAAAGTTTTATCTCTTTGATATCTTTATGATATCATATTTACTTCGATTTGTCAATAGATTTTTGCGAAAATAAATATACCTTCTGTATATTATCCTTGTGAAATATACAGAAGGTATTGTATTTGTGCTTTTCCCCGCCTCAGGCTGGGGGAGATACGGAAATAATAACGGCGGTATTACCCTGAATAAGCGGTTTTCGTATCGTTTGTGCAGTCTATTATCTCCTTGTCGGTGAAAATGTACAGCTTGCCGTTATATATGAACGGAACGGTCTGCTTTACATCATAGAACATCATTTCGCCCGCTTGGGTGAAGCTTTCGCCGTCGAACGCGAGAGTTACCACGCGTCTTACAGCGGAGAAGCCGTCGAAATACTCGGTGGGAACGGCGAACAGCGTGCCGTCCGCGTTTACCGCGAGCAGCGCCGGGTCACTCTCCGCATCGCTCTTGATGTATTTCAGATTTTCGGCGGGAGTTTCCGCGTCAAGCCCTATCACGGTGTAAGCGGTCTCTTTGAGCGCCCCGTCGTATTCGTACAGCGACAAGCGCAGACCTGCACGCTCGCCGCTCTCGGAGGGCTCCGCGAATATGCCTGCGAGTAGATCGCCAGATTTTATCAACTTTCTGTCAAATACATCGTCCGCCTCGATGCTTGCCGCGGCGGGCTCGCTCCCGCTCATATCGAAGCCGTACAGCATATCGGCAGTCTTCCCGTCGTAGCCCATTTCTTCGTATTTCAGCGTCCTGACGTATGCGGTATCGCCCGCCCAAGCTATCGCGCGCGCTATCTCATACGGCTCGCTATCGGAAAGCTCCTGCGTTGTGAGTATCTTGCCGCCCTTGTACGCGGTAATGCCGTGCTCGCCGCCCTTATACTGTATGCCTATCAGCCCGTCGGCTTTATAACAGTCAGGCGAGAATGCTTCACCTTTGAGCCGCTTTATCGACTTGGGAGCAAGGTTTTTTCCTATATTCGCAATATATGTACAACCATCGTCCGGCGCGAGGAGAGTAATTCCGCTGTCGGTGAACTGCGCATAGGTCGCGTAACCGCCCACCACTGCGGTGAGCTCCGCGCTTTCCGGGTCGAACAGCAGCGTACTTACGCCGAAACGCGCGCCGTCGATCGCAAAAATGCTGCTCGGCTGTATTTCGCGGCGCTCCTCACCGTCCTCGCCGATAACATCATAATAAGGTACCTTCGACCACGGGTCGTCCGGCATTCCCGTAAAATTGTTCGTGAATTCGCCTGCGAGTATAAGCTTTCCGTCCACGATACCGGCACCGATAAAGTCGCCGCCGAGCTCATAGGCCGCGAGTTTTTCAAGCTCCCGGCTGTATATCGTGACAGTGAAGCTGTAGCTCATACCCGTTTTCAGCGTATAGACCTTGTCTCCCACGCACACAAACGAAAACCCGTGAAATTCGCCGGAGGGTATATCCACCGACGTGACGGGCTTATGCTCCTCGCTTTCTGTCGGTATCGCGTACAGCTTGTTCCCGACGCGGTCGGCATAGTAAATCATATCTCCCGACGCGGCCGCGGTCTCTGTGAGGAGCGGTTCATACGGCTCGCCGGAAACGCCCATATATTGCATCTCGCGGGTCGGGGAGGTCGGGAATTTCCGCTCGTCCGTTTCGTTCGCATATTTATCCGATGTGAACAATTCGAGCGAGACGCTCTCCGAAAACGCAGCTTCCTCGGAAAATCCCTCTACAGGGGGCTCGTCGGGAACGGTCGTTTCCGATGTATCGGCCGCCGTATCGCTCACAGCCGCCTGTTCCGTCTGCGACACGGACGTATCCGGC
>JAFTAG010000272.1 GCA_017458655.1 Ruminiclostridium sp.
GTTGCAAAATGTCCCGACGAGATAGGCGATTTCAACACCATCATCGAGTTCGGCAAGGATCTTTCCACAAAGTTCCAGTTCACCGGAAAGGTTCTGCACGCCGGCGAGCTTCTCGACAAGAGCAGATACGACCTTATGAGCGACATCGACGATATCATATCCGATGCCGTGCTCAACAGGAAGTTCGAGGTGTACTATCAGCCGATATATTCGCTCACCGACGGGAAATTCCGTTCAGCCGAGGCGCTTGTAAGACTTTATAACGAGAAATACGGATTTATCTCCCCCGATCTGTTCATACCGATAACGGAAAAGACCGGCACCGTCACCAAGATAGGACTGTTCGTGTTCGAGGAGGTCTGTCGCTTCATCGCCAGCGATGAATTCAAGGAGCTCGGTCTGGATTACATCGAGGTCAATCTTTCCGTCGTACAGTGTATGCAGGGCGGTCTCGCAGGTGACCTGCTGCGCATTATGAAGCAGTACGGAGTTACTTCCGACCAGATAAACCTCGAGATCACCGAGTCGGCGGATTCCTCGGCGCAGAGCATCATCGCTGAAAACCTTACCGCACTGCTCAATGCCGGCGTTTCCTTCTCGCTCGACGACTTCGGCACCGGTTATTCCAATATGCAGAGAATGGCTTCCCTGCCGCTGAAGATCGTCAAGCTCGATAAGACCTTCGCGAACTTTGACACCAATCCGAGACTTATGGCGGTCCTGCAGAACACCGTCAAGATGATAAAGGATATGGATCTCGAGATAGTCGTGGAGGGCGTGGAGACGCAGGATCTCGTTGACCGCTTCACAAACCTCAACTGTGAATATATACAGGGCTACTTCTATTCGCGTCCCATACCGAAGGATCAGTTCGTGGAATTCATACGCGGAAGTCTTACGCAAGCCGCATTGGCATAAGGCTTTTGTCGGAAACGCTGAAAAAACACAGAAAAAATTGTTTAAACATACAAAATTTACAAAGACCCCTTGCAAAAGGGGTCTTTGTGTGTTAGAATGATAGTAGGTTATTATGTAAATTAATAACCGTGATTTGTGTTTTGAAAAGGCAACATCTGAATACCTGCCGCAGTCATTTGTGAGCTCGCGGCAAGCCCTCGGCGGGATCTATGCGCATATTTTCCGCCGCGTGAGGGCGACCCCGAACAAGCAGAGAGCTGCGACAGGCTCGGAAGCTGCCGAAAACAAGGGGGGATATGAATGAAGCTTGATAATTTCAGTTTCAGCCGAAGCGCGCTTTCCTATAAAACCGCTTCCGATTCATATCTCGGAATGTCACAGAACGCAAAAAAGCTCGGTCTCAAGGAAGAACAGACCATAGGAAAAAATGAAAGCCGTTATGATCTTGACGGAACACTCAAGGAAGAGCATTTGCCGATAGGTTCTTCGGAACGTGCCAAGAAAAAAGAGGAAGAGCTCGAAAAGCTCGGTATCAAGCCCGCCTCCGACAAGGAGGACGACGAGAAAAAAACCGATGCTTTGGACAGACTCCTCGGAACCGATAAAACCGAAAAAACCGACGGAAATAATCTCAGCGAAAACGTTCACGACAAGGACAAAGAGGACGAAAAAGGTCTCTTCGGTCTTAAACGGGACGGATTTGAAAAGGATCCACCCGACTGTCAGTGTGAAACGTGCCGTAAGAGGCGTTATCAGGACGATTCGGACGATTCAGTGGTCTCCTTCCAGATGCCCACCAATATGTCCCCTGCTGCCGCAAAGGTAAGAGTAAGAGGGCATGAAATGGAACACGTTCGCCGCGAAAGCGCAAAAGCCAAAGCAGAAGGTAAGAAGATCGTATCCCAAACGGTACAGATCAAGACCGATACCTGTCAGGAATGCGGGCGTATCTATGTTTCCGGCGGGCTCACCCGAACCGTAACGCGTATTGACATGAGAGATTTTCACCGGATGTTTATGCTTGGCTTCGATAAACAGGTAAGTGAGGAAAGCGAACAGAAATTCGGGACATAAATCAAAGACATAACGGCGGCTCATAACCGCCGTTTATCTTTTGCCCGCAATTGGCAAACTGCACAAAAATCCACACGGAATTTTTACAACAAAATGCTCGCTCAATGATGACAAATCATAAAAAATATGATATAATATTTAGGAATGTTTTATGCGTTCAGAGATCATAGAGAAAAGGTGAACTTATCAAATGAAGAAAAGCAGAAAAGCCGGTATTGCGGCGGTACTCGCATCGGTACTTATGGTATCGGCCTGTCAGGAAAACAATGTCGTGGATAACGGCGGGCTGCAGACCCTCGGCGAGGAAACGGTAACGACCACACTCACGGCCGAGACCGAGGAGACCACCGAGGAGACCACGACCACAACCGCGACGACCACGACTGCTGCCACTACCACTACGACGACTACCCCCGAGGAGACCACCGCTCCCGAGACGGAGGAAACTCCCGAGGAGACAACTGCGGCTCCCGCACCGGTGATAGTCACGGCGGCTACATCGGCGGCTGCCGTTCCCGCGGCGACACAGGCTCCCTCGACCACGACCGCTCCGCGCACCGTGTCGGTACCTAAATCCACCACAAAGGCGCACGTTTCGGGTTATCAGTTCGGCAGCACAAAGTACGAGATAAAGCATGATCTCGAATATATGCGCAAGCTCAACACCGACTTCATCGGCTGGCTCACCATAAAGGATACGCCTATCGACATACCCGTCGTGCAGGCGTCCGACAATAAATACTACCTCGAGCACAACTTCTACGGCGAATATGACTACACCAAGGTGGGAACTACCTTCGCCGACTGTCACGTTCCCGTGACCGCCACGAGCCGTCCCGACAACCTCGTTATTTACGGTCACAACATCAGGACGGGCGTCGGTCTCGCAAAGATCACCAACTACTACCCCGCCCGCTACGGCAGCCTCAATTTCTACATAACCCACCCGACTATCACCTACGAGTCGATATACGGCGGCCAGAGCACTTACGTCGTATTCGCGGGTATGTTCGTAAATACCGAGACCAAGCACGGCGACGTGTTCAATTACTACAAGTTCCGCGACTTCTCCAGCGAGAGCCTGTTCTATCAGTATTTCGAGGAGGTCTTCGACAGGAGCGTGTTCTATAATCCCGACCTTGACATAAAGTACGGCGATACGTTCCTCACGCTCTCGACCTGCTACTACCCCATGGGCGCGAACATCGACACCCGCTTCGTTGTATTCGCGAGACAGGTCCGCTCCGGCGAAACAAAGATAACCTCCAAGAACGCCTACATCAACAAGAGCCCGAAGTATTTCGACTACTACTATAAGGCGAACGGCGGGAGCTGGGCAGGCAGAAAGTGGTCGGAGAGCCTTATGCAGGGCTACTCCGAGTGGAAGAAAAAGAATTCATAAAAGGAGCAAAATATGAACAAGATAGCTGATTTTCTGAAGGAAGCGGGCGTGTTCTTTCTCGCCACAGAGGACGGAGCGCAGCCCAAAGTACGTCCGCTCGGAGCATTTATCGTCGAGGACGGGAAGTTGCTGTTCGGCGTGGGCGAATTCAAGGACGTGTATAAGCAGCTCAAAGCCGACCCGCTCTGCGAGATAGTCGCCTGCAAGAAGGACGGCCACTGGCTGAGATACACCGGGAAGGCCGTTTTCGAGACGGACTATAAGTACGCCGAAAAGATGATAGCCGCGGCTCACCTCGAAGCCATATACAACGAACAGACCGGCAACAGGCTCGGAGTGTTCCGCCTCGAAGACGCGACCGCCGTGGATATCGCGGTCATGGGACCGGGCACAGACCTTCTCGCCTGACAGGATATGATAAATACCGGCCTTGCTTTGCGGCAGGGTCGGTTTTTGTTGCATTTCAACAAATTTCCGAGATCGTTTTAGTGAAATTGTATTATTTCAGACAAAATACTTGAAATTTCTGAGCCGCTGTGGTATAATATTATGGAATGGATTTATCCGTTTTTCATTACTTAACAGAGAGGTAACCGTATTATGCAGGAAGTAACCAGAAGATCCATAGACGGCATAAGAAGACTTGTCCTGATAGTGGACGATGAGCACGTCAACCGCCGCCTGCTCGGAAAAATAATCGAAGAGGACTACGATGTCATCTACGCGGAAAACGGCAAAGAAGCCATGGAACAGATACAAAAGCGTCATAAGACACTTTCTATGATACTGCTCGACCTTATCATGCCCGAAATGGACGGATACGAGGTACTTTCGCAGCTGAACAAAGACCCCGAGCTCTCAAGGATACCCGTCATCGTGCTCACCTCGGAGAGGACCGCCGAGGTAAAGAGCCTGCAGCTCGGCGCCGCGGACTTTATCCCGAAGCCCTATGATATGCCCGAGGTCATTCTCGCAAGAGTAAGGCGCTCAATCGAGCTCGCCGAGGACAGCAGCATCATCAACGCCACCGAGATCGACGCGCTTACCGGACTTTACACAAAGGAGTTCTTCTACCAGCACGCGAACCGGCACGACCAGTATTACCCGGACACCGAAATGGACGCTGTCATCATCAATGTCAACCGTCTGCATCTTATAAATGAGCTCCACGGAAGACTTTTCGGCGATACCGTGCTCAGCGCCATCGCGGGGCAGATAAACCGTATCCTCGGCGAAAAGGACGGTATAGCCTGCCGCAACGGCGCCGACACCTTCTGCATCTACATAGAGCGCCTCGATAACTATGAGGAGCTCCTCAACCGCATAACAAAAGGTATGACGGATGTGATCGGCAATCAGCGCATAACTCTGCGTATGGGCGTTTACAAGAACGCCGACAAGAGCGCCGACATCGAGACCCGCTTCGACAGAGCCACCTTCGCCTGCAACGGTCTGCGCAATAATTACAGCACCGGCTACAGATTCTACGACGAAAAAATGCGCGAGAAGGAGCTGTATTCCAACAAGCTCATCGGTGATATGGACACCGGCGTCGAGGAAAGACAGTTCATCGTTTACTATCAGCCGAAATACGATATCCGCGGCCTCTCCCCCGTTCTCACGAGCGCCGAGGCTCTTATCCGCTGGCAGCACCCGGAATACGGCCTCGTAGGCCCCGGGAGCTTCGTCCCGCTCTTCGAGGAAAACGGTCTCGTGCAGAAGCTCGACCACTATGTATGGCGCGAGGCGGCGGCTCAGATAAAGCGCTGGAAGGACAAGTTCGGCATCACTCTGCCGATATCGGTCAACGTCTCGAGAACGGATATCTACGACCCGGATCTCGAGCAGACACTGCTCGGTATCGTAGCCGAAAACGGTCTCGCGCCGAACGAGTATCTGCTGGAGATCACCGAGTCCGCATATACCGACAACTCCGATCAGATAATCGAGACTGTCAAGAGCCTCCGCGAAAAGGGCTTCAGGGTGGAAATGGACGACTTCGGCGCGGGATATTCCTCGCTGAATATGCTCGCGACGCTCCCGATAGACGCGCTCAAGCTCGATATGGGGTTCATCAGGAAGATCACCAACGACACAAAAGATCTCAAAATGGTGCAGCTTATGATAGATATAGCGCGCTTCCTTGACATTCCCGTTATCGCGGAGGGCGTCGAGACGCAGGAGCAGTTCGACCTGCTCAAGAAGATAGGCTGCGACATCATTCAGGGCTACTATTTCTCGAAGCCCGTACCGCCCGAGGAATTTGAAAAACTGATCGAAGACAGACTCAACGACCGATAAGGAGGATCCTTTTCAATGATAACCATAGATAATCTCAGAAAATTCGGAGCCAATGTCGATGAGGGCGTTAAAAGATGCCTCGACGACGAGGATTTCTACATAGACCTCGTAAAGAGCGCCATTCCGGATACCCGCATAGACGAGCTCGAGCAGTGCATAAACAACGGGGAGCTTGACAAAGCCTTCGAGATAGCGCACGCGCTCAAGGGTATGTACGGCAATATCTCGCTTACGCCTATCTACGAGCCTATAAACGAGATGACCGAGCTTCTGCGCGACAGAAAGGAAGCCGATTATTCCCCTTATCTCAATAAGGCAAAGGAACAGAAAAAAAATCTCGTCGAGCTTTACAACGCCCGGAAATGACACACCTGTCCCCCGTTAAGATGAAACGGGGGACAGTTAATACTTTTTTTAGTTAACAGTTAACAGTGAACAGGTTACAGTTGTGGTGTCCGCTGCGCGGACATATTTAAATCGTGACGAGAACCAAGAGCCTTATTATGGATATGCGCGGATCGCAGCCACAACTATCCACGGTTCATTATTCACTCTTCACCAATACGAGAGAAATAATGAATAGTGAAGAGTGAAGAGTGAACAGTGAATAATGAATAGTTGTGGTGTCCGCTGCGCGGACATATTTAAATCGTGACGAGAACCAAGAGCCTTATTATGGATATGCGCGGATCGCAGCCACAACTATCCACGGTTCATTATTCACTCTTCACCAATACGAGAGAA
>JAFTAG010000007.1 GCA_017458655.1 Ruminiclostridium sp.
CCGCAAGCTCCGGGAACTGCAAAACGCGCGGCCACATCGAATACTGGGTATGCACCGGCACCACGGACGACCCCGCCTGCGGCGGCTATTTCGGCGATTCCGGCGCCGAGACCGAGATACAGGCGGCCGACATCTACACGGGCTACGGCTCCCACAGCTGCAAGTGGACGGTCACGAAGCCCGCGAGCTGCACGGAAAACGGCTCGGAGCACGGTGTGTGCTCGCTCTGCGGCGCCGAGACCGACAGGACGATCTACCGCCTCGGGCACTTGTCCGCTCCGGCAGTGAAGGAGAACGAGACCGCGGCGACCTGCGAGGAGGACGGGAGCTGCGACGAGGTGGTCTATTGCGACCGCTGCGATGAGGAGCTTTCCCGCAAGACCGTCACCCTTCCGAAGCTCGGCCACAAGTACGACCCCGAGACCGGACTCTGCCCGCAGTGCGGACAGTACGACCCGTCGAAGTTCTTTACGGTGCAGTTCGATACCGACGGCGGCTCCGCGGTCGCGTCACAGCCCGTGAAGCCCACCGAAAAGGTCACAAAGCCCTCCGACCCGACCAAGGACGGCTACACCTTCAAGGGCTGGTTCGCGGGCGATACGGAATACGATTTTGACACGCCTGTTACTGCATCATTCACGCTCACCGCGAAGTGGCAGATCAACACATACACGGTAACGTTCGACAGCAACGGCGGCTCTGCGGTCGAAGCTCAGAAGGTCGAGTACAAAAAGACTGCGACCAAGCCCGCCGACCCGACCCGCAAGGGTATAGCCTTCCTCGGCTGGCAGCTCGACGGCAAGGACTACGATTTTGCAGCACCCGTGACCGCGGATATCACGCTCGTCGCGAACTGGGACATTGAGAAGTTCACGGTGACGTTCGACAGCAACGGCGGTTCGGCAGTCCCCGAGCAGGAGGTCGAGAAGAACGAAAAGGCGGCGGAGCCTGCCGACCCCACCCGCGAGGGCTACACCTTCAAGGGCTGGTTCAGCGGCGATAAATTGTTCAGTTTCGGCACGAAGATCACCGCGGATATCACGCTCACGGCGCAGTGGGAGATCAACAAATACACGGTCACGTTCGACGCGAACGGCGGTTCCGCTGTAGCGGCACAGACCGTTGAGCACGGCAGGACTGCGGCGGCACCGACCACCACGAGAACGGGCTACACGTTCGTTGAGTGGCAGCTCGGCGGCACGGCTTACGATTTTGCAAGCCCCGTGACTGCGGATATCACGCTCACGGCGCTTTGGAAAGCCGAGGAGTTCACCGTAACGTTTATGTTCAACGGCGAGATCCACAGCACCGCAAAGGTCGAATGCGGCAAGAAGATAACGTTCCCGACGCTGACCGCCGGCGAGGGCAGGATAATTCTCGCGTGGTACAGCGACGCGGGCTTGACGAACCTGTTCGCAGAAGATACGGCGGTGACCTCCGATATCACCCTCTACGCCGCCGAGAAGGACACAGCGCCGTTAATGCTGAACGGCGAGCCTGTCGAGGGCGGGTTAGCCGGCGCGATAAGCAAGGCGAGCGGCGAGCATACCACGATCACGCTCTACAGCAGCGAGGACGCGGGAAAGCTGACGTTCCCGAAGGCGAAGGATGCCGAAGAAATAACCATTGACGGCAACGGCAACACGCTGAGATTTACGGGTCCCGCGACCGTCAAGCCCAATCAGAAGCTGACCCTCATCGACCTCACGATAAAAGCCGAAAAGAAAGGCAAGCCGCAGAACATCACGCTTACGGCGGCTGCGGGCGGTCTGACGCTCGATAATGTCACCCTTGACGGCAAGAAGGCGACTGTGACCGCGACAAAGGGCGACCTGACGCTCGGCGATGTTACCGCGAGCGACCTTAATGTCAAGGGCAGCGCAAAGACGAAGCTGACAGTCAACGGCGATGTCGATGCGACTACGGTCTCCGGCTTCGGAACGGTAGCGGTCAACGGTGATCTCACGGTCACAAAGACACTCACGGTCAATGAGCTCGATCTTGCGGACGGCGCGGTGCTGAACGTTGCGGCAGGCGCGACGATCACTATAAAGAAGGGCATTTCCGGAAGCGGTACGCTGCACATCGCGGACGGCTTTAAATCTATCAGCATTTCCGGCAGCGTTACCGGAAGGATCGCGCTGACTTCCGATACGCCTATGACAGACGGGCAGCTCCTGTTCAAGTCGAAGCTTACCGACCTCAATGCGCATTTCGACGTTTCGGGAATAGCTCCGGCAGTCACCGACGGCGAGTACAGCTACGGCTTATACAGCAAGTCCGGCAAGGTCTATCTCCGCGCGTTCAAGATGCAGGTCGGAGATACGACGTACTGCGAGCTTGCCGACATTATGTCCGACATCACAAAGGCGGGAAAGACGGGCGAGAGCTACTCGCTCAACCTGCTCGGTGACGTTGACCTCGGCAAGACGTTCAAGCTCCCCACAAAGGGCAAGTACAGCGCTCTGACGATAGACGGCGGCGGACATACGCTGACCTTCTCCGGCAGCTCTGTCACGCTCACCGGAAACCTTAAGCTCACGAACCTTACGCTGACAGCTACAGCCGCAAAAGGCTGCACTATCAAGCAGGGCAGCTACACGCTCGACGCGGGCGGCGCGAAGCTTGTGAACTGCACGGTAAAATAAAACGACAAACAAAAAACGCAGGGCTTCGGCTCCGCGTTTTTGTTGTGTGTGAAAATGAATGCGCCTTGCTCGCCGGGAGTATGCGGCTCACCTCAGCCGTATTTTCCCGGGATCACCCATTCTTACTTTTCAGCAATGCTATCGCCGCGTAATGCAGTATATCAAACTCTGCGGGCGCGATCTCCGACAGCAGCTTCTTATGCTCGGATTCCCACGCGGCTATCCGCTCTTCGGAAAGGGAAGCTCCCACACCGCGGCACGCTTTCATTCTGCCGTTCCAGCCTTCCGCGGTAAAATGCACATTCAGCCTGTATTCATCGCGATATTCGGGCTCGAAGTATTCGTTGTAGCATTCGGGAATATAGATCGGGTGGACTGTCTCGCCGCAGCCCGTCCATTCGGGATTGTATTTCAGCACGAGCTTTTCGCTTGCAGCCGCTATTTCGTCCTCAAACGGGAGCCACGCCATATAAAGCACAAGGATATGCCCCGACGGCTTAAGAATACGGCTGAGGTTTGCAACAGTATTTTCGTGGTCGAAATACCGGATACACTGGCAAGCGGTTATCACATCGAACGTATTGTTGGGAAAATCAAGCTTTTCGGTCGGCATAACATAATAGTTTATGTTCATTCCTTCCGACAGAATTTTTGCCTGTGCTGTCTGATTTTCGGAAATGTCGGTGCCCGTCCATTCGGCTCCGTATTTATACATATTCCGCGGCAGAACGCCCGTTCCCGTGCCTATGTCGAGAACTCTCTGCCCCTTTGTGCATAATCCGAGCCGCAGGATCCTGTCATAGAATTCCTGCGGGTATATGTCGCGGTACTTGGCGTAATCCGATGATGTCCTGCCGAAATCAAAGGTCTTTCCGCCATCGATATTGTTTATCTTAATGTCCATACATCTGTGTCCTTTGCAATAATTTCCTCTCATTCCAAAACGTGACCATTTGTTCACTTAATATATTATAGCGAACGGCGGTCACATGTCAAGTGTTTTCGGAGCTGCCCCAAAAAAATTTTCGGAAAAGTGAAACTATTTGCCTTTATTTTACGTCTTATATAGTATAGGAATATTTTTCGGGAGGTCGGAATATGAAGTATAAGAAGATGCTTGCAGCCGCGCTGGCGGCAATTACGGTATTATCGGGGTGCAATACGGAAAAGCCGGCGCAGGATACCACGACCGTGCCGACAACGACACAAACGGGCGCGGAAAGCACAATTGTGACAAGTGTGCCCGAAACGTCGCAAACAAGCACCACGACCACAACGACTGCAATTACCACAACTGCCGCGACTGCGGCGGAGGAACCGACAAAACAGAAAGACTTCTCCGAGGAGCTGCTCACCGCCGAACCGATATTGAAACGCAGCCGTGCCGTAAAGCAGCTTGACGCGATCGAGGCGTTCGATCTCTCATCAGACGATATGAGCGCCGTCATAGGCGAGCTTCTCGCTGGCAACAACATAGCCTGGGCTGCCTGTCAGGACCGGGACGTGCGGGAATATCTGAAAGACACCGAGGGTGTGCACAAACTGTTTGATAGCATTTATACACGGGAATGTGCCGACAGCTTGTTTGAAACGTGCATGTTCTCCGACGACGAGAACGGCGGCTATCACCTTGGCGGCGGGTGGGCGTTTCCTTCGGATATGACAGACAGGGACAATTATTTCAAGATAACCGACGTTACCGAAAACGAGTGCACGTTCCTGTTTTTTTGCTGTGAGAACGGTTTTCTCGGCGATGACTATGAGAAGCCGGACACCGACTACTATGACGTGTACGAGGAAAAGGCGGTAAGAGAAGACGGCGTGTGGAAGCTGCCGGAGACAGTACATAATCTGCGCGAGACTCTTGTGGGGCGCGCGGAATGCAATAAGCAGTTCCTTGTCACGCGTCTGACAAACCATGCGCACAGCTCCCGAAAGGCCGAGAGGCAGCTCGAGGAAGACTATACGCGCTTTATCCGAGATTATGCGCTGGGCGTGTGGCAGCTCGAAAACACCGATAAGCTCTATGTTTCGGGAATAAACAACAGCTTCCGCAGCTATGAGCACCCTATCGGCATACAGTACGGCGACCGCCCCGTTATGGTGTATATCGACGATGAAACGGCGGAGCTGTATCTAACTACCGATTACATTGCCGATCTGATAAAAATGACCGTGTATGCGGACGAGCCGGACGTGCTGATCGTTGAAGACATTTTCGGGGGATATGACGGAACGAAATATGTTTCATCGACGGAGAGATATATCCGTACGGACACAGCCGTAATGTACCCCGAGACCGGTATCGTCACCCGGTATATCCACGAGCGTTTGACGACGCGTTGGCTGAATACTCACAGCGATTCTGTGAATGTCGTATCGGACGGGACAGAGTACAATAATGATTTTCGTTACCGCGCGGACGGAGCGAACAATGAGCTCACTCTTATCGAGGACAACGGGGACAGCCTTGTGTTCTCGTCGCTGTTCCGCAATGCGGGCGATATGAACGCTCCCGTTGAGAAGCGGTTCAGATACGAGATTCACCGCACGGACGAGGGTATGTGGGAGCTCGGCGAGTATGAAGAGATACAGCTGTGACCCGCGCAGAAGACCGTTAGCGTCGGGTTCGCTTTACAGAGCCGAAAGTCGGGCGGTTATGCGGCATAGCAAAAAACAGTTGAAAGATCCGTCGTTTTGTGTTATAATATGGTAAGATCAAAACAGAAACGGAGAAGAATATGACATACAAAAGAACGTTCACGGCATTATCACTCTGCGCAGCACTGCTTCTTTCGGGCTGCAATACGGGAACGCCCGCTCCTGCGGTGTCGGAAAGCTCGACAGTGACCGCGTCTGCGGAAATTACATCGGCTGCTCGGTCGCAGACCCCCGCTTCCGTAAGTCTGGGACTTACCGGTGTCGGCAACGCTCGTGAGCTGGGCGGTTATCGTTCGGCCGACGGCAGGACCGTCAGAAACGGCGTTCTCCTGCGGACCGCGGCGCTTGGTAACGCGACCGAGGAGGATATCGGCATACTGCGGGAGAAGTATCATCTGGCGGTGGTAGCCGATCTCAGAACGGATACCGAAGCAGAGAAAGTGCCGGATCCCGGGATAGACGGTGTGCGGAACCTACGGCTGCCGATAATGGACGCGGAGCTGCTTGCGGAGCGCAGCGTCAGAATGTCGGAGCTGCTCGCGGAAAGTGAGGATCCCACCGACCGTATGACGCAGCTTCTGGCGGCGGTAGATGCCGGGATAGTTTCCGACCGTATGTATGTGGAGTTCCTTATGGGCAAGCAGGGAAAGGAGAACTATCGGAAGCTGTTCGAGGAGCTGCTCGCCCTGCCGGAGGGACAAAGCCTGCTGTTCCACTGTTCGCAGGGAAAGGATCGCACCGGGGTCGCGGCAATGCTTATCCTGTCCGCTCTGGGAGTTGACGAGGAAACTGTTATGGCGGACTATCTGCTGACCAATGAATACAACGCCGAGCTTATCGCCGGGGAACGCCGGACGCTTGCCGAACGGGGCATACCCGAGGACAAGATCGACACCTATCTTATGGCTATGGACAGGGTGAGCCCGGAGACCATGACAAACGCGCTAAACCGGCTGAAAGAGGATTACGGCTCCGTGGAGGGATATCTTGCGCAGGAGCTTGGGGTAGGGGAGACCGAGCTTACGGTGCTGAAAGACAAGTTTTTGCGGTAAAGCTTTCGATCGTGATCGTCGAAATAATAAAATAGCAGGGGGAGCGCAGCTATGGCGGAACAGAAAAACAGAATACGATTTATCGATATGATAAAGGGGATCGCGATCCTTTTTATTGTTTTTTATCACACTACAGCACCTTCCGCGATCAGAGATGTGCTCGTGGGAATGGTATTCCCGTCGGTATCTGCGTTTTTTGTGCTTTCCGGATATTTTTATACGCCCGGAAAACACAGTCTTAAATACAATATCGTCAACCGCACCAAGGAGCTTATGATACCGTTTTTTAAGTATTCTCTGTGCTTCTGGGCGATCGGAACGGTTTGTCACCTGATCAAAAAAACCGCCACACTGCTTGAAGCTCTGTACTGCCTCAGAAACTTCTACATAGGCTGTATCTGGAACCGTGTGATACAGGACTGGTTTTCATTGGAATACTACAGCCTCGGAAAAAGATATATGTTTCTGGCTGATTTCTGGTTCCTGATCGCTCTGATGTTTGCGAGCATATTGTTTTTTCTCATCGCGGATAAGGTCTTAAAGTCCGCGTGGAAGGAGACGCTCGCAATAACCGCGCTTATAGCGATATCCGGCATTCTGCGCGGCTTTGAGGTCTCGCTTCCTTATAACCTCCAGCTTGTTCCGTTCTGGACGGCTTGTATGTTTTTGGGCGCTGTCGCAAAAGAAAGAGATGCCTTTGACCTCCCGTTTATGAAGGGCGCAAAGGGTTGGATAATAAGCCTTGCCGCCATTGCTGCCGGAGCTTCGGTGAGCGCAGTATTCCGCTTCGGACTGAACGTTTTCAGAGGCACCTTTGACCCCGTTGAGCCTGTGACGATGATAGCCATGCTTTTGTGCGGCATCGCGGTTTTGTGGGGGCTCGGGAATCTGTGCAGACTGCTTGAACAGACCGGAATGAGAGTAAAAGAGCTTGCATGGCTCGGTTCGCACTCTCTGTATATTTATCTCTTCCATATGATGTATGCGTGGCTCATAAGTATAATTACAGGCTTTTCTGTCATATACAAGGATGAGGTCACGGGTGAGACGCTGGCGATAAGCCTGCTGATCGGTATCGCCTCCATTGCTCTGAGCGTGCTGACAGCACTTGCGGCAGACGCTCTTTCGGCGAAAATAAAAAAGCACCGCGGTGCCGCTAAGAAGACTGAATAAGAAAAAGACCTCCGCCCGACCGGACGGAGGTTTTTATTATTCGGACTTTCGGAGCATCACGGTATTCTCTTTCTTGAAGCGGCTGCCGCGATAAGGCATACCGCCGGTACGATGATCGCGATACCGACACCGGTCGAGGGGTTTTCCGGTGCTGCCGCCGCGTCATTCGTGTCGATAACGGGCGTGTCATTCGTGTCGGGAACAGCGGTATCGTCTGTGTCTGCGGCAGCTTCATCGGAAGCGCCGTCCGTCGAGCTGTTGACGAACTTGATCCTGCCTTCGCCGTAAAGGTTGCTGTACTTCTCCGGTATCACACCGCCGAGATTATCACGGATATATTCTGCGATAAGATCGGAATCCGTCATAACATTATCGCGGACGATACTGCACTTTTCTGATAATATGTATCTGAATCCGTCACCGCCGTTTTTCAGATAGTAGTCATGGCAAGCGAGCGTGTACGTTTTCGCCGTATCAAGAGGTTCACCGTTTATCATCACGTTCTTTACCCTGTACTCGCCGTCAATACTGAGAAATGCGCCGGTCTCGTCTTGCTTTACAGAACTGGGGACACTTTCATCTATAGTATATTCAATGCCGGAAACGTGGATAAACGCCGCATTTTCGCCGGGATATTTCATTGCTCCCGCTTCCAGTACATCAAGTATCTGCTGACCGGTGACTTCAACGACCATTGCCATATTTGCAAACGGGAATACAGCCATAGCGTCACTGTAGGTAATATCACCGGAACTGATAGATGTTCTGACACCGCCGCCGTTTATAATACCGACATCGGCACCGAGGACATATTTATATGCGTCTGCGCAAAGGTCGCCGAGGTTTGTCTCGTGGTTTCTTACAACTCTTTCTCCGGTCTCCGGGTCGTTCGCGATAAGTTCATAATCGGAGCTGCCTATCTTCCGGTCAAGGATCTCGCCGTATTCCGACGCTATCTGCATCATAACGCTGTTGACACCCTCGTCAACAAATCTGCCTTCTCTGCCGTCGGGTTCGAGCCACGAATCTTCGGCGATACCGGAGTCTTCCGCAGGAGCGGGAACGCTGTCTATAAGTTCGGTGGAGATCTTACCGTCTGTGGTTATGGTCATTTTGCCGATATTTGCAAACTTTGTTCCGGTCTGTGTGATGACAACGTCTTTGCCGTCCTTCGACTGCACGGTAAGTCCGGGTGTAACATCGTGAGAATGTCCGTCTATGACCGCGTCAATGCCTGTAAGCTCGGCAACGATCTCCTGTGCGCTCCAGCCTTCTCTTATATCAGTTTCGCCGAGATGCCCGAGCAGGATAACGTAGTCAGCACCGTCCTCTCTTGCGTCATCCACCGCATTCTGGAGCAGTTTGTAAATGCTGCCGTCTCCGCCGAAGCTGTATATATACTCCCCTTCTTCATTCTGGAAAAACACAGGGTTGGAGCCCGCGAGCGTTTCGGGGGTTGTCGCACCGACGAAAGCTATTTTCTTATCCCCCGCTTCTACTATCTTATACGGGTCAAACAGCGGCTCGCCGCTCTCCGTATTGAAGAAATTTGCGCAGATGTAACCGCAGTTCAGTTCGTCCGCTCTTACCTGAAGCGTTTTCAGGCTGTAATCAAATTCGTGGTTGCCGAGAGTCGCGGCATCGTAGCCGACCGCGTTCATAAGACGTGTTATGTATGCGCCTTTCGAGAGTGTGCCCACCGGCATACCCTGAATGGCATCACCGGCATCGACCACCAGCACATTTTCATACTTCTCCTGCATTTCACGTTTATAAAGCGCAAGCCCGTCATAGCCTATATTGACGTCAATACCGCAGTGAACGTCGTTGGTATAGAGAATGACTATATCGTCACTCTTACCGCTGTCCTCCGCAAATACGGGCACCTGTACGGAAGCCGCCGCAAAAACCAAAGCCGCGCCGGCTGCCATGCTTCTGATGATCTTTTTCATAGTTTTCCTCCTGAGTTTTTTGATATTTTTTAATATTTGCCATAACGGATACGCTATAGGCAATGAAATCATTATAATACATTTTCGGATAAATTTCAATAGTTTTTTGAAATTTGGGGTCATCTGTTCTTGCGGCATACCGTAAAGGCTGTGAAAAAACCGCGTTTCCCGAAAAAGTATGATATAGAAATGTCACCTCCGGGCAGACAGCCGATACATTCGGAGAACCGAAAAAAAAGCACCCGGATATGGTCAACATCAACAAAAAAATACCACTCAAAAAAACAATACTTGACAAATTCTCTAAAATGTGCTATACTGTTATCGTTGGGTCAAGAACGATATAAGTAAAGAGGGCAAATATATTATGATGAATATACTTGAGGAAGCTATCATTTATTCAACGGTACTGCATCAGGGCAGGGTCAGGAAATTCAACAACATACCGTATATCCTTCACCCTATGGAGGTGGCGCAGATACTCTCCACTCTGACGAACGATCCGGAGATCATAACCGCCGGCATACTGCACGATATCGTTGAGGACACCGACGGTACTCTCGCGGAGATCGAAAAACGCTTCGGAAAAAGAGTTGCCTACCTCGTTTCGTCGGAATCCGAGAACAAATACCCGGACGAGGACAGAGAGACTACATGGAAGCGGCGCAAGGAGGAGTCCCTGCTCGTTCTGAAAAACAGCGAGGATATCGGGGTCAAGATGCTCTGGCTCGCGGATAAGCTCGCGAATATCCGCTCTCTCGCGGGTATATATTCCGAAAAGGGCGAGGCTATGTGGAACGAGCTCAACCAGAAGGACCCCGAGATGCAGCGGTGGTACTATCAGAGCATCGCCGAGATCGTGGAGCTTTCCCTCAACAAGACCGGTGCCTTCAAGGAGCTCATAAAGCATATCAATTTTATCTGGCCGGGCACGTTCGATTCCGAAAAGGCGAGATACAAAAAGTACAGAGAGGTGTCCGTTGACGGCTGCAAGCTAATCGGACGCGGCGCGAAGGGCGAGGTTTACCGCTATGACGATGAGCTCGTAATAAAAGTATATAATCAGAACAATACGTTCCGCGATGTCGAACGCGAGATAGCTTCGGCGCGCAGAGCGTTCGTCCTCGGCATACCCACCGCGATATCCTTCGGTATAGTTTCGGTAGGAGACCGCTACGGGTCGATGTACGAGGTAATGGAAACGGAAACCGTATCGCAGTGCATCGCGAGGTCTCCGGGGCAGGTCGATACATACGCTAAGATAATGGCGGAGCTCGCACATACGATACACGGCACCGAGGCCGCGGAGAAGGACGACTTCCCGTATGTTACGGAAAGGCTCCTGTCGTACATAGACGGCGGCATCGCGCTTGAGGATAAGGCTCTGGCCGAAAAATGCAGGGGATTAATAAACGCTTTGCCGACAACGAACCACCTCGTGCACGGTGACTTCCACACGGGAAATGTCTTTATGCTCAACGGCGAGCCTCTGCTCATAGATATGGATCGTCTGTCGCGCGGCGACCCTATCGCGGAGATAAGTGACCTTTACTATTTCTACTATGTGCTCGGCGAGGACGACCCGGCCGTGGTCGAGAAGTTTATGGGCTTTTCGTACGATGTGTCCAGACGCTTCTTCGATGTGCTGCTGAGAAGCTACCTCGGCACCGAGGACGCGGACAGGATAAATGAAGTGACGGAGAAGGCTTCGATCATCTGCAATATCCGCACGATAAACAAGCTCCATAAAAAGGGAACACCCTCCGAGAAGGGCAAAATAATAATCGACCGCTGCCTGAAAAAGATAGCGGAGCTTACCGACAAGTACGACACGCTCACATTCTGAGCGGAACAAAAAGGCTAAGACCGCAGAAAGGCTGCGGATAAGCAATATATCAAATTTCAGGAGGAATACCTATATGAAGATCACATCTTTCAACCCGTTCGTTGCCACCACCAAGCTCGATGACACCGTAAAGCTGTATGAGGACCTGGGCTTTAAAGTAAAGCATCGCCCTGTTATGGAGGAGAACGATTTTGGAAAAGTGGAATGGATAGTTATGGAGAACGAGGACGGTTTCCGTATTGACCTCGCCACACCTTCCAGAGGTGTAAATCTCGAAAGAGACGTTACAGGTATGCGCATGAATGTGGATGATTTTGATGAAGGCGAGAAATTCCTCACATCCAAGGGCTTCAAGATGGCTTCGAAGCAGCCAAAGCCGTATGAGACCTCGTCCTGCAAATGCGTTGCTTTTAGATCCGAGACCGGTGTCATTATCTTACTCGTTAAGCACAAGAAGGATCACGAATAAAATAC
>JAFTAG010000039.1 GCA_017458655.1 Ruminiclostridium sp.
GATAAGGTCGGGCTGCAGCGTGCAGCAGATACAGCCGTTTGAGAGCGGAACGACATCGTTTCCTTCCTGCTCGACATATCCGCCCTTAGCGACGAGCTCGGCGTCGATGTTTATCTCGCCGATATCGTTCACGATCACGGCGATCTTATGCCCCTGCGGCTCTCGCAGGATATTGTTCAGCAGGGTAGTCTTGCCCGCTCCGAGAAATCCGGCGAGTATCGTAACCAGTACTGTCTTTTGTTTCATTTCCGATACACCTCTTATATATTTTTTTTACAATATATTATGATACCACATTTTTTGTTTTTTGTCAAGCAATGCGGGAAATTTGATCCTGCTCACACTTTCGCGGCATAAAATATCGCGGCTGATTTTTTGATTTTGGCAGTAGGACCCGGAAATTTCAGAGGTGTTCCGGAAATATCGGAGATGCTCCTTCATTTAGCAGGGAGAATGCGCCGCATTTGACCGGCGCTCCCGCAAATAATATATCGGGGCATCACGTCTCGTCAAACTCGCTGACAAGCGCGGAGACTGTCTGCTTCGCGTCGCCGTAGATCATCACGGTGTTGTCGTTGGTGAACAGCGGGTTTTCCACGCCGGAGAAGCCCGCACCCTTGCCTCGCTTCAGTACGAATACCGTGCGTGCCTCGAAAGCATTGATTATGGGCATACCGTACAGCGGCGATGTCTCATCGTTGATAGCGGACGGATTTACAACATCGTTCGCACCGATGACGATAGCAACGTCCGTGTTCGGCATCTGCGGGTTCATCTCGTCCGCGGTCTTTAACTGCTCATAGGGAACATTCGCCTCGGCAAGCAGCACGTTCATATGTCCGGGCATACGTCCCGCGACAGGGTGTATCGCGAAGCTCACCTCGGCGCCGTTGGCTTCGAGCTTGTCGCAGAGCTCCTTGACAGCGTGCTGCGCCTGTGCGACTGCCATACCGTAGCCGGGTATGAATACGACCGAGCTTGCAGCTTCAAGAACGAGGTACGCGTCCTCAACGGACATCGAGCGCGGCTCCTTCTGCTCGCCCGAAGCACCCTTCTTTGCAGCTCCCGCAGTGCTGCCGAACAGGAGACTGTACAGTGTGCGGTTCATAGCCTTGCACATTATCAGCGTCAGGATAAGTCCCGATGTTCCCACCAGACAGCCCGAAACAACGAGCACCGAGTTGCTTATAGCAAGACCCGCGAAGGCTGCCGCAAGACCTGAGAACGCGTTGAGCAGCGAGATTATGACCGGCATATCTCCGCCGCCGATAGCGATGACCATTGTAAAGCCGAGGATAAGGAATGCGGCGGTAACGATTATCACACCGATCATTCCCATAGAAGCGTCAAGTATTCCCGCAATGCTGAGGGCGTATATCGCAACGCCCGCAAGTCCGGCTAATGCCAACAGCGCATTGATGAAATTCTTGCCGGGTATGTTCACATTCTTTTTGAACATCTTGCCGGAGATCTTTCCCCAAGCGACCACCGAGCCGGTGAACGCAATCGCGCCTATCGCTATGGTCAGACCGAGGGCTATCGACGAGAACACGTTCACAGAGCCGTCGGTGAGGTACTGCGTGAGTGCCACAAGCAGCGATGACAGACCGCCGAATCCGTTGAACAGCGCTACGAGCTGCGGCATTCCCGTCATTTCGACCTTCTTCGACCATACAGCGCCGATGATGCCGCCGATAACTACAGCCGCAAGCGCCCAGAGATAGGCGTTCTTCAAAGGTTCATTGAAGAGTGTATCAGTGACGTTCTTTTCGAGCAGTACGGTAACGACTGCAATAAGCATACCGACTGCGGACATAAGGTTTCCCTTTCTTGCGGTGTCCGCCTTTCCGAGCAGCTTTATGCCGCGGATAAACAGCACCGAGGAGACCATATAAAGTATCGTGGTCAGTATCACACTGACATTTTCCCAGTTCACTTCTTATCGTCTCCTTTCTTCTTGAACATTTCAAGCATTCTGTCCGTTACCATATAGCCGCCGATAACATTTATCGTCGCCAGCAGTATCGCAAGAAAACCGAAGATCGCGCCCACTATGCCGTCCGTGTGCAGTGCCACTGCGGTAGCCGAGATCGCGCCGACTATAGTTATGCCGGAGATAGCGTTCGTTCCCGACATCAGCGGGGTGTGAAGCTGCGACGGGACTTTCGAGATCAGCTCAACGCCGAGAAATCCCGCGATAACGAACACGAAAACCAGCAGTAATATTTCTCCTATTGCCATTTTATTTTCCCCCCATAAATCTTTCATGTATGATCCTGCCGCCCTGTGTCAGCAGGCAGCCTTTCATTATCTCGTCTTCGAGCCTTACATCGAGCTCCTTTGTCTCCTTGTTATAGAAGTGCGTGAGGAACGCGGTGAAGTTTCCGGAGAGCATCTTCGATGCATCATACGGCACCTGTCTTTCGAGCAGATCGCCGGACATAATGATAACGCCGTTGTCGGTGACAACTTCGTCGAAGAGCTTCGAGCCCTCGACATTTCCCCCTGTGGAAACTGCCATATCAACTACGACTGCGCCGGGCTTCATACGGTCAAGCACATCTTTTCCGATAAGGCGCGGAGCCTTGCGTCCGAACACTTTTGCGGTGGTGATGACGATATCGGAGCGCTCACAGACTTTCGCCTGAGCTTCCTGCTGTTTGGCTATCTGTTCGGGAGTAAGCTCCTTTGCATAGCCCTGATCGGTCTGTCCCATTTCGCCGAGGTCGATCTTCACGAAGCTTGCGCCGAGGGACTTGACCTGATCTTCTACTACAGGGCGGGTATCGAATGCGTCAACTCTCGCCCCGAGACGCTTTGCAGTCGCTATCGCCTGCAGGCCTGCAACGCCTACGCCGATAATGAACGCGCGGGCGGGGTTTATCGTACCCGACGGTGTTACCATCATAGGCAGTATCTTTGGCATTCTCGCCGCCGCGTTGACGACTGCCACATATCTCGCGAGAGAGGTCTGCGAGGATTGAACGTCCATTTTCTGCGCGAGGGTCGTTCTCGGTATCATCTCCAGCGACACGGCCTGCAAGCCCGCAGACGCCATTTTGTTCAGCAGCTCCTTCTCGTTGAACGGGTCGAGGTAGCTCAGATGCAGCGTGTTTTTCTCGATGCCGTCGATGCTTTCGGGCTTCATTATCCGCAGAACAATATCGCTGCCCTTATAGCCCTCCTCATTGGAAGCCACAAGAACAGCGCCCGCTTTCTCATAAGCCTCGTCATTGAAGCCGCTTTTTACACCCGTGCCCCTGACCGCTTTTATCTCATATCCCATTCCGATGAGCTTTTTCACATCGTCGGGAATGAGTGCGGTACGCGTTTCAAGCGGATCCGTTTCTTTGCATAACAGAATTTTTTTCATTTGCCTTTAACTTTCTCCTTTCATTTTCTCGCCGGCTGAAAAACGCCTAAAGCAGTACCCCGCAATATGCGGGATACTGCTTATTGCTGTTGTTTAATCCCACGCATCGGTGTCCTGTGAATACTGTGTATTCATCACATTATCGGTCTCTGTCTGCGTGAGGGTCTCCCCGATATACATTCCGGGGTGTTCGTCTATAGGAACAAAATAATTCTTATCCATAATATTCGCCCTTTCGTCGAAATGATAATGAGGTGCTGCAAACTATCGGGTCTCGTCACGATCAAAACGTCGCGAAGCGACACCACAACTGTTCACTGTTCACTGTTCACTGTCACACGATCCCCTGTGCGTTCATAGCGTCGAGGACCTTCTCGAAGCCGGCAATGTTCGCGCCGACAACGAAGTTGTCCTTATAGCCGTACTTTTCGGCAGCGTCCGCGATATTGTGGTAGAGGCTGACCATTATCTGGTTAAGCTTCTTATCGACCTCATCGAATGTCCAGCTCAGTCTTTCGCTGTTCTGCGACATTTCAAGTGCGGAAGTAGCCACGCCGCCCGCGTTTGCGGCCTTGCCGGGAATGAAGAAGACATTGTTCTCCTGAAGATACTTTGTTGCAGCTTCGGTAGTAGGCATATTCGCGCCCTCGCATACCGCAATCGCACCGTTTGCCACAAGCTGCTTTGCGTCCTCGATGTCAAGCTCGTTCTGTGTAGCGCAGGGGAGAGCGAGGTCGGCCTTTATCTGCCATACGCCGCGCCCCTCGTGATACTCGGAGTTCGGACGAAACTTCTTGTACTCGGTGAGACGTGCGCGGTCGATCTCCTTGATCTGCTTGAGAGCGTCAACATCTATACCGTCGGGATCATATACCCAGCCTGTGGAATCCGAGCAGGTCAGCACCTTAACGCCGAGCTGCTGCGCTTTCTGTATAGCGTAGATAGCGACATTTCCCGCGCCGGAAACTACCGCGGTCTTGCCCGCGATGTCAATGCCGTGATCTTTGAGCAGCTCCTCGGTGATGTAGAGAAGCCCGTAGCCGGTAGCCTCCGTTCTTGCAAGAGAACCGCCGTAGGACAGACCCTTGCCCGTGAGAGTACCCTCGAACAGTCCGCGGATACGCTTGTACATACCGAACATATAGCCTATCTCGCGTCCGCCGGTACCGATGTCGCCCGCGGGAACGTCTGTGTCCGCGCCGATGTACTTGTAGAGCTCGAGCATGAAGCTCTGGCAGAAGTTCATTATCTCGCGGTCGGACTTGCCCTTCGGGTCGAAGTCGGAGCCGCCCTTGCCGCCGCCTATCGGAAGGCCGGTAAGGCTGTTCTTGAATATCTGCTCGAAGCCGAGGAACTTGATGATACCGACATTTACCGAGGGGTGCAGTCTGAGGCCGCCCTTGTAGGGACCGATAGCGGAATTGAACTGTACACGGTAGCCGGTATTAACGTGAACGTTGCCGTTGTCGTCGATCCACGGAACACGGAACTTGATCTGTCTTTCGGGATTTACAAGTCTTTCAAGAAGCGCATCTC
Source organism: Ruminiclostridium sp. (assembly GCA_017458655.1). Taxonomy (GTDB): domain Bacteria; phylum Bacillota; class Clostridia; order Oscillospirales; family Ruminococcaceae; genus Ruminiclostridium_E. The sequence continues at coordinate 4,910 of JAFTAG010000039.1, forward strand.
TGCGGAACTTCTCTTCGTTTGCATCTACCACAGGGCGGATAGAGTCGAGAACTTCTCTCACAGCCTGATGAAATTCGGGCTCACCGGGATTTTTTGCTGTCACCTGTTCGATGACTTCATCTACATAGGACATTTTTTCTTCCTCCTGAAATTTGAATTGCGGTAAACAGTATGCTGTGCGGCTGACCTTATTTACCGTTATTTACTCCGCTTCTTCAGCGGTCATTAACTAAAAAGGACGCAGAACACCCATAGTAAAAAGGGAGTTTCAGCGCCGTTGCCAAAACATATTAAGTTGAACATTCACTGATATATTTTACTATATCGGGAGTGGGTATGTCAATTCTGAAATGCCGCAAAAATCAGATATTCCGCATAACAAAACAGACAAGTTTTATTTGCCTTGTTTCCGTACTTCCAGTGGACGTTTCCCGGAGTATTTTCTGAACTCCGCCGTGAAATAGTCGGCGGTCGCAAATCCGAGCATCGAGCTCACCTCATTCACCTTGTACCGTCCCTCCGCCAGCAGCTTTTCCGCGTATTTCATTCTGAAACGCTTGTAAAACTCCCCGAAGGTGATACCGGTGTTCTGTTTGAAAAGCCTGCCGAAATAATCCTTGTTGAAGCCGAAGTATTCCGCGGCAGACTGCGTTGTTATCACTGTTCCCTCGTTCTCTGCGATAAGCTCCCTGAGCGTTTGCAGGAATGCTTTGTTTGCGATGGAGCTTTCCGTCACCGCGAAGTATTCCTCGGCCGTTATCCGGTATGCCGTACCCGCGTTATGCTCCTTTATGCGTGTTACCGCACGCAGCAGCGATTCGCGGAGTATCGTTTCCGAGATCGGGTCTGCAATAAAATCCACTGCGCCGCACAGGAAACATTCACGCATTTTCTCCGGAGAGCTGTCCGCGCTTATCACTATGCAGAGCGGCGGGCTGTTCACAGCGCCGATACCCTGCAGAAGCTTCACCGCGTTAAAGTCGGGCGGCTTTTCACGGCACACGATAAGGTCGGTGGGGCTTGCTTTTATGTACTGCACCGAGGAGCGCTCCGAGATAGCCTGACCGACGATCTCAAATCCGCATTCGCGCCATACAGTGAGACGCTTCCAGTCGGTTATCGCGTCGATATCCGCGTCCGCGATCAACAGCTTGTATTTGTTCTTTCCTATGTGTATGCCCCCTTATCCGATCTCGCCGATTATCTCCCTGCAGACCTCGTCAATGCTCATCTGTCGGTTCATTGCGCGGTGCAGGATATGGCGGTGAGCGTCGTTCTCGCTCATTCCCTTTTTCTCGATGAGCAGCAGCTTTGCCCTGCTCATAAGCTTCATCTCGTTGTTTTTCCGTTCAAGCTCGCTTATCCTTGCGCGCATATCCGCGCTTCTGCCGTAAAACGACGAGAGCAGCTCCGCAGCGAGTGTTATGTTGGAGCGCGATACGGGCCTTTTCAGAACATAGCAGTTATCCTTCGTCAAGCGTTCGAGAGCCTTGTCCGGAATGTCCTGACGGACTATCACGCATACGGGAACGTTTACAGGCGGGGAACTGTCGGTTGCAAGCTCATCTATCAGCTTTATCCCGCTTTCATCGGCAAGCGGGAGCGAAAAGAACAAGGCCGAAAAATTTTCGAGGTCGTAGGCTCTTATCTCCGAAACCTCGGTCGCGGTCGTGATCTCATAAACGCCGTTGCCGAGCATCTCTCTGAACATTTCGCAAGCCTTTTCCGTGCCTGCTGCTATCAATATCTTCCTTTTCACACTGCGTTTCACCTCAGTCCATTTAAATGATAATTGACAATTGATAATTATTGTGTCCGCCTGCGGAAGACGAATTTAAAAAATGTTAAGTTTAGTTATTTCGCTTTTTCTGTCGCCGCCTTGATAAGCCCCTCAAACAGCGGGTGAGGTCTGTTCGGCCTCGACTTGAACTCCGGGTGGAACTGCACCGCCACGAAGAACGGGTGTTCGGGTATCTCAACTATCTCGACAAGCTTTCCGTCGGGA
>JAFTAG010000273.1 GCA_017458655.1 Ruminiclostridium sp.
GATATAACCGCGTGGAACGCAGGCTTTGCGGAAAGGTCTTCGCGGAACAGCAGCGGACGGTCGGAGGCTTTCCACGAGAACGTGTCGTTAATACCCCAGAACGTGAGGCTCGTGATCGGAACGCCGTCTTTTCGCAGTTCTATGAGCCTGTTCATAAATTTTGTGTAATACTCGCCCTGTACGTCCTCCCAGCCGTCCGACTTGGGAGCCGCGATATCGAGCTCCGTGACATGGATCTCAACGCCGAGCTCGTCGTGATACCGCTGCAGAGCGTTCATATACTCGTCGATGTCGGTATATGTGCCGATGTGCGACTGCATTCCCACGCCGTCGATGTTTCCGGCTTCCGCGACAGGCTTCAGGAAGGTGAGTATGTCTTCCTGCTTGCGCTTCTGATAGGAATTGTAGTCGTTGTAGAAAAGCTTCACGCCTTCGGGAGCGTACTTTCTTGCGTATTCAAACGCACGTTCTATATAATCCTCTCCAACTGTTTTGTACCACAGGCTCTTTCGCATACCGCCATCGTCGGCGGCAGCCTCGTTGACGACGTCCCACGCGCTTATCAGTCCGGGATAGTTCGCGTCCGTCCACTCCATAACGCCCTTGATGTAGTTTTCCATACGGCTGAGCATGAGGTCTCTGTCGGCGAGCTCCCCGCCTACCTCGTAGTCCTTGTAAAAGAGCCACTCGGGGGTCTGGGAATGCCACACAAGGGTATGTCCGCGGACAGTCATCCCGTTTTCCTTCGCGAAATCAAGCTCCGTTTTGAGATGCTTGAATTTCAGCGCGGGAGCGTCCCGATAAGTTTCGAGGTCGGAGACCGAAGTGCCGCGGTCGAGCAGGCCTTCCGGCTTCATATCGTTTTCTGCCGTGATACTGTTGAACTGCGCTTTGATAAGCTCGCTGTAGGCGGGCTTTTTGATTATCGTCGGCGATACCGCGCAGCCTATCCTGAACAGATCGGAATACACTTCCTTCATCGACGCGTACTCCGACGTATCGGCGAATACGGTCTCGGCGGGTTCGGCATAGTAGGTATAATCGCCGACCACATTCACCGTGAATTTATCGACGCAGATATCATTGAGCGTGTCGCTCTCGATGTAGATAAGAATATTCTCGGCGTTCGCGGGGATAGTGTATTTGCCTTTGCTTTTTGTATATTTATCGGCTTTGGTATTCACGGCGAATACCATATTGTACATCGTATTCCCGAGCACGGTATATTGCACGGAGACGCGCACGGAGGCGTTGGAGCTTCTGAACGAGCCGACGACCTCGACCTCGTTTCCTCTGAACAGCTCGGAGTTGTATTCCGCGCCGTTCCAGCCTTCTTTGCGTCCCGTTATGAGCAGTGCCTTGCCGTTATCGGCGAGGTCGTCGTCGATGAACGAAACGCTTGCGGAGCCGCGCTTTGACGCGGCGGGGGATTCCCCTGAGAACTCCTCGATCGAGGGAACAGTGACAGTCTCGCTCATATCGGCGCTCACCTCCGTAGTAACATCTGCCGAGGGCTTTTCGGCGGCAGTCGTCCCGGCAGCCGCAGTTGTTCCGGCAGCGGTCGTCGTTTCAGTCACCTGTGCGGTATCGGCGGGCTTTCCGGAGCAGGAGGACGCAGCTATCGCAAAGCATAAAAGTGCAGCAGCGACCTTTATTCTTTTCATCACGCATCCTCCTGTCGTTCATATATCGCAATCCTACGAACAGCGCACAAGCTTTAACATTATACCAAACCAAACACTACAGTTTTTTCGAAAGAGTGGGGGTTTGGGGGAGAGGAAACCTTTCTTCCAAGAAAGGTTTCCTTTTCCCCATGCGCCGCCCCCCGGCGGCGCTTTCTCAAGCGTCAGCGACCTCTGTGCTCCTCTCTTATGCTCCTATAGAAGCGTTGAGTTCGTCGATCGCGGCCTTGATCTCGCCCTCATTCTCTGCGCGGAGGCCTGTGTAGGTGTTATCCACGGAGTTGTAGGGTTCGTTGATGATCTTATCGGTAGGCGAAGAACCGTCGGAGTTCGCGCAGGCGGTGGAGATACCGTTCTTGAAGTCATAGATGCCGACTACGGCGTCGCCGTCCTCGAGCTCCTTGATGAAGTCGAGCTGATCGTCTGTCCACTTTTCGTCGTTCTTTATCTTTTCTCTTGCGGCAGCCTGAACCTCCTCGTCCTTCGATACGATAAGGTTGCACTTTATCCAAGCCTTATAGCCGTCGAGGTTGTCGGAGCCGGAAACGAGCATGAAGGGATCGACCTTCTTCTCTATGTAGTAATTGTCTGCGAGCGGGTCACGGGGAGCGGGTACGAAGAACAGGTCGTCGGTATCCCAGCCGAGCTTCTCGACATACTTGTGACCGTTGCCCTGATACCACCACTTACCGTCAACGAAGAACAGGATATTGCCGGCTGTCCAGAGCTTTTCGTTGAGCTGCCAGCCGTTCTCTACCTTCGGATAGCCGTAACCCTCCGCGCAGAGCTTGGAAACTACATCCATAGCGCGCTCGATGTTGGAGTTGTTCATATTGTTGATAAGCTTGCCGTCTTCAAGTCCGACTACCGGCACGCCCGTTGTGAGCACTATCTGCTTCTGTACATACCAGCCGTCGCAGAGATACTTGTTCTCGCCGGTCTGCTGGAACTTATCCGCCATATCGAGCATCGCGTTCCAATCCCACTCACCGTTCTTGTACAGCTCGTAGGGGTCGGGAAGTCCCGCTTCCTCGACAACGCTTCTTCTGTAATACCAAAGAGCAGCTACGCCCTCGTGGATTATCGGTGTGTAGTTCTTGCCGCCCCACATAAACTTATCCATAGCGGCGCGTGTGCCCGACCATTCATCGCTGTTGGTGTCGATGATACCGTCGATGCTCTGGAACATTCCCTTATAAGCGGAGAGCGGATAATAGCCTATCTCGAACTCGAACATATCGGGGGAGTTACCGGACGATACCATTTGTCCGAGCTTGTCATATCTGTCCTGATACGATACGGTCGTATAAACGAATACTCTGTCCGCGAAATCATCGCCGTAAGCCTTGCTGCCCTGCTCGGGAATACCGTAGTTGGCCTTGAAAAGCTCGACCTCCGCGGAAGTCTCGTCGATATCCCACCACGAGAGCCACTGTATCTTCTTCTCGGGTTTGAGCTCGGTATCGACCTCGATGTTCGATACAATCTCCTGCACTGTTACGTCGGTGTCGTTGGTCTCGGAAGACACCGCAGTCTGTGCAGCGGTCGTTACTGCTGCCTCAGTGCCGGCTTCCGTGGGAGAAGCTTCCGGGTTGGGAGCCGCGGTCGTGGACGCTCTTGTGTTTCCGCCGCCGTTGCACGATGTCATTGATATTACCGCAGCGACTGCGAGGATACCTGCCAAAGTTTTGCGTAAATTCTTCATAAAGTTTCCTCCGTTCTGAATTTCAGGGTCACCCCAATTTATTCTTTACTCTATTATAACATCTTGTTTATTGTTTTTCTACCCATTTTTTGTCGGTATTGTTTTCAAAAATTGTTCATTTCCTATAAAAACGATTACAAGTGGGTGCGGCAGAACCGTGGATCTTTGTATTTTTTCTTTTGGATTTTTGATATCTGCTCCTGCGACCGGTCATTATCCGGTTGTAAGTGCTTTTTTGGATCTTTCGTCTCGGTCTGTGCTCCTGCGACCGGTCGTTATCCGGTTGTCAAGGGTATCCAAAAATAATTTTTCCTCTGTTGTCTGGGAAAAAATTTTTTTCCGGAGCCTCCCATTGACAACCGGATTGCGATAGTGCTTAGCATTTGCCTTGTATGGCGGCATCCGTGCCGCCTTTTGAGCAAATGCACAATGCCTCCTGCATTGGTCGGTGCGCGCCGACGGGGCTGGGTGGAAAGGCGGCGACGGCCGCACCGAATCCGCGTCAAAACTATCTGCAAGTAGATAATATCTGCCCGCGCCAACAGTCCTGTAAATGAAAAACAGACATTTAACGCGGACGAGAGCTATCAAGTCTGCACAAAGTCTCTACGAGGATCGCTTCGGGCGCTTGCCCGCGGGGGCGAATAAAAAGCAAGAGCCCCACCCCACAAAAAAGTGTGTGTGGTAGTGTGGCGGCGCAGCCGCAAAGAAAAGCAGGGCGTGGGGCGCTGCCCCACAAAACGAAAGACCCCTGCCTCTTCGGCGGGGGTTAGCAAGCAAATACGCAGAAACTCTGTAATAAAATAACATTGGGTCCGGCGTCACGCTGGCGCCGGGGTCAAGGGGGCGGCGTCAGCAGTCTCGAGCGTCAGCGTCTTCTCTTAGCCGCTGCGGTGACTGCGGCTGCTACAGCTGAGGCTGCAAATGCGCCGAGGGCGCCTACGGCGGCGCCGGTACCGGGGTTTAAGTCGTCGGAGTCTGTGACGATCGTGTCATCGGAAATGTCGGGCACGTCGTCGCTGTCAACGACATCATAGACCGGATCGTCCTCAGTATCGTCTATGGGCTCCTCGTAGTCGTCATTTGTTACCGTGGATATACCGTTTTTTGTGATATCGATATCGGAGATCACATACTCGGAAGCGTGGGAAATCGCTATCGTAAATGAGCCGTCAGCGTTGACTTTGAGCGAATTTTTCGACATCTTTGTTATCTCTCCGCTGTCCGATATGTAGTAAAGTCTTGCTTTTGACGGGTCGATGTCCTCGACTTTTTTTGCGGGAATGGTCACCTGCAGCGTCATTCCGAAATCGCCCTTCTGCGCGGGCTTTATCATTACCGCACCTGCGCCGTAATCCTCGGCGGAGCTTGTGTCCTCCTCGGCAACGGTTATCACCATAGCAAGATTTATCGGCTTGGCTTCCGTGATCGTGGAAGGGTCTATCGTTATCTCGTATTCGGTGCCCTCGTCCGACTTTATCTCAAACGTTACGGTGATATCGCTGTTTGCGAGCTCCGCTATCGCAGCCTCCTGCACCGTTACGTTTCCGCCTTCGTCCTCCTGCGCGGTCACGGTGATCTCATTTTGGCCGCTCTGTGCAGCCTCCGCGAGAACTTCACTCATACCCGCGTCCGTAATTACCGACGGCGCGGCGGTATCTCCCGATGAAGCGTCCTCATCGGCTGCAGTGGGCGGCGTGACCGTGGTGTTGTTCGAGGGCAGGGGAGTGGTCGGAGTTCCCCGATCGCTGTAGTCAACAGCTCCCGCAGACACCGCAGCAAGCATTGCAGCCGCAGTCAGTGCGCATATCGCGGTGAGAAATCTTTTCATTTTCATTACCATCTACCTCTTTTCCTTTGTGAGATATATTTCGGCCTGTTCATCGTTTTCATTTTTGTGAACAGTGTTTTTGCTGTCGTAGGAACGCTTTATCAGAAACGCGGCTGTGTAGGCTGCCATAACGGCTGTCAGCAGTATCGCGGGTATCATCACGGTCTCGCAGCCGAGACGCTCCGACAGCTCGAGGAACGGGTCGAGCAGCAGCGCCTTTGCCGCCTTATTGCACATAGCCAGCCACTTGTTGTAATCGTGCAGGTTGTCGCGGCCGGAATACCACAGCGTGTAGAAAAACGGCACACTGTGATACAGAAACGCGAATATCGTGAAGCCGTATTTCCCGTCCCTGCCGCAGCACGCGGCGCAGATAAGCCAGACCGCCGCCGTTATGGCTGTAAGCACGAGACACACCGCCGTGCGGACAGTCTCGCCGTAAAAGTGCTCCGAGCAGTAGAATGTCCCCGCGAGCGATGCCGCCGCGCAAAGTATCATACATTCGGGAAGACTGCTTTTCCTGCCGTTTATGAATTTATCGAGGAGGTTCATTTTCCCGCCCCCTCTGCTGCTTCCATATCGTCAAATACGGTGCGGTAGGGCATTACGCCGTTGTAGTTTCTCGCGAGCATGAGCCCGTAAAGTGTGATGTTCACGGCAGCGAACGCAGCCACCGTGACAGCCGAGAGCGTCCTGCGCTTTTTCGTGTCGGAAAGCTCTCTCCATTTGCCGAGAAATGCGAGTATCACACGCGGCATCAGAATTATCGCCGACGGGATAATAAAGAACACGCCGAAGCGCGAGAGTATCGAATGCTTCACGCCGAGAAGCTCGAAGAAGAAGGTGAAGAACATACACCCGAGCAGTACGCCGTTGAAGCTGTCCGCGTCGGTAAGGCGCTTTCGTATGATGAATGCCGCCGCAAGAAAAACGGCGAAGAATACCATATATACCGGGTCAACGCCGGTAGTGACGTGAACATTCGTCACGGTGTAGCCTTTATAGACGAAATCCGTCACGAGGTCTATTATCTGCTGCGAGAATATCATCAGCAGTGTGGTAATGCCGGCGTAAATGCCGAGCGTGACGGGCGTCAGACGTATTTTCAGAATGAAAAAGAACGGTATCATTATCAGCGCCGACAGGTGGAAGCACGAAGCGAATATGACGATAACGAGATAGCGTAAAAATCGTCTCTCCGTGATGTAATGCAGCGCGTAAAGCACGATGAAGCCCGCGATCATCTGCCGCAGAAAGTTGAGCGAGTTGAAATACACACCGAGGGTGAGAAAGCACGAGAAGCCCAGCCACGGCATCTCGCAGTACCGATAGACGCACAGCGTCACGGCGACCGCAAAAAACAGCGCGCATATCGCGAACATAACACGGTAATCGGGGATATAATCGGCGAGCAGCTTGTTTATCAGCGCATAGCCCTTTTCAATGCGGGAAACGCCTATCTCCTCGGGCGTTTGCGGTATGAAGCCGAGATACATCGCGGCGTAGCTGTTGTAGTCATGCCCCGTGCTGCACCGGAGCGCGGATATAACGAAAAACGCGATGCCCATAAGCGAGCAATATACGGCTTTGCCGGGCTTACCCGCTTTTTTTCCGCAGAGCGGGACACCGAGTGCGGCAGTACCTGCAAGGAGCGCAATATAAACTATCATAATGTATCAGTGACCCGAAATTGCATAATACCCCATAATTTATAATTAATAATTAATAATGAATAATTGTGGTGTCGCTTCGCGACTTATTTGAATCGTGACGAGATCCGGGAGCCCTGTATATGGATCTTTGGTGAGTTAAAAGGGGATCATATAATTGATTTAATTATAACAAATAATCCTGCGATAGTCAACGAAATTTTTAAATTCTGCGTTTTTACCATAAAACTTTGTGCAATATATACAGGCTTCCCGCAGTGCCCCGAAAACGCTGTCTTCCAACCGGCTCAAACTGCTCTGTAAAGCATTATCACGAGATTTGACAAAACACGGCAAAAGATATATAATTATAATGGGCTCCTCTAAAAACCTATTGTCGTTCAGGCGTGCCGACATAAAGTCGGCAGATTGTACAAATTTTTCGCAGGCATACTGTCGTATGTCAAGGAAAATTTGTGCAATATGACGGCTTTAGGGCGGTGC
>JAFTAG010000274.1 GCA_017458655.1 Ruminiclostridium sp.
ATGAACATAGCGCCTCTGTCCTGAACGTTCCAGATGCCGTAAGCGCTGGAAACGCCCGTTTCAAACGCCACGAGAGAGCCGGTAGTACGCACGGGGATCTCTCCCATATACGGCTCATAGCCTAGGAACAGCGTATTCAGCACGCCCTCGCCCTTTGTGTCGGTGAGGAATTCGCTTCTGTAGCCGAAAAGTCCTCTTGACGGTATCTTGAATTCCAGTCTTGTGCGGGAGCCTACCGGGTGCATTTCAAGCAGCTCGGCCTTACGAACGCCCATTTTTTCCATTACGGAGCCTACGCTCGACTCGGGAACGTCAATGACGAGCTTTTCCATAGGCTCGCACTTTACGCCGTCTATCTCCTTGAACAGCACGCGCGGTGTGCTTACCGAAAGCTCGTAGCCCTCGCGGCGCATTGTTTCTATCAGTATGGACAGGTGCATCTCACCGCGGCCGGCAACGTCATACGCGTCGCGGACGTCGCTCTCCTTTACGCGCAGGGACACATCTTTGAGCAGCTCACGTTCGAGGCGCTCGCGTATCTGGCGGGAGGTGACGAACTTGCCCTCTCTGCCCGCAAAGGGGCTGTCGTTGACCGAGAAGGTCATTTCAACGGTGGGCTCGCTTATTTTCACGAACGGCAGGGGTTCGACCGCCGCGGGTGAGCATACCGTCTGCCCGATCGTGATGCCCTCGATACCGGAGAAGCACACTATATCGCCGACCGAGGCTTCCTGCACGGGAGTCTTGCCGAGGCCGTCGAACTCGTAGAGGCTGACCACCTTGCCTTTAAAGGGTTGGACGGCGCCGTGGTAGTCGCATACGGTGACTTCCTGGTTCTGCTTTATTCTGCCGCGCTCTATGCGTCCTATGGCTATTCTGCCGACATACTCGCTGTAGTCTATCGACGATACGAGGAGCTGGAGCTCGCCGTCCGGGTCGCCTTCGGGAGCGGGGATGTGCTCGAGTATCATATCGAACAGCGGGATGAAGTTCTCGCCGAGGTTGTCGGGGTCAAGCGAAGCCGTGCCGTTTCTGCCGGAGCAGTAGATAACGGGGCTTTCGAGCTGTTCGTCGGTCGCGTCAAGGTCGAGCAGCAGCTCCAGCACCTCATCGACTACCTCTTTCGGGCGTGCATCGGGGCGGTCGGTCTTGTTTACGACAACTATCACCTGATGCCCGAGTTCAAGCGCTTTCTGCAATACGAAGCGAGTCTGCGGCATAGTTCCCTCGAAGCTGTCAACGAGCAGCAGAACGCCGTTCACCATTTTGAGTATGCGCTCTACCTCTCCGGAGAAATCCGCGTGGCCGGGGGTATCGACGATGTTGATCTTGACGTCCTTGTATGTCACGGACGTGTTTTTCGCGAGGATAGTGATACCGCGTTCGCGCTCGAGGTCGTTGCTGTCCATTACGCGCTCGACTATCGCCTGATTTTCGCGGTAGATGCCGCTCTGTTTGAGCATTTCGTCAACGAGCGTGGTCTTGCCGTGATCGACGTGCGCGATTATTGCTATGTTTCGTAGATCTTCTCTTTTCACAGCTATCTTCCTTTATTATAAAATTACCGATAAATTATAGCACTTTTCGCTGTCTTTGTCAAGATTTTTGGAATTGATAATTGATAATTGTTGTAGTGTTACAATAGATATGAGGCCAAAACCCAAAACAACAGAAAAAACGATCGGGCATGACCCGCGCAGGACTGTCGGCGCGGGCGGAAAAGCATCGAGCGGAAAGTACCGGCGCGGATCCGTGCGGCCGTCGCCGCCGACAGCCGGATAACGGCCGGTCAACGGGAGCAGCTCATTTCAATATTGCACAAAAAACGATTACAAAAACTGAACGAAATGACAAATTTACCCCGCAAAGCCACAGCCGCCGCCAATTCTATTGACAGAAACCAAAAACTGTGTTATACTGAATAGGATAGAATAGATGTGATCGGTTCTTCCCCCGTTTTCGGCGAGGGGAGAAACGGAAATTTGTGTAAACGATATTATATACACGGAAAAGGGGTCTATATATGGCTGAATTCACGAAAGAAGATTTTGATAAGGTCAAGGAAGAGGGTTTCGTCGAGGACGAATTCGGTCTCGGACTGAAAGGCTTTCTGATCGTTCGTATGGCGTTCTACGCTGTCGGGGTGTTCGCGATACTCGGGGCGCTGCTCGCGCTTATAACCGGCTCTACGACACTCAACGACCTTGTCAGCAGCGCTACCGGGCTCAACGCGACTTCCCCGGTGCTCATCAACGGCTTCACCGGCCTGCAGATCTGTATGTTCGTACAGGCGATATACACGATAGCTTCGTTTGTATGCGTCGGCCTGCTCTACATAAAGCGCACAAGGCTGTTCGCGTTCATCGACATCGGTCTGTTCGTGGTATTCGCGGCCGTATTCTTTATAATGGGCTCATTCGATATATTCTTCGGTACGGCATGGTTCCTGTACTTCCTGCTCAACCCCGTTATCTCGTTCGTGGCGTTGTTTGTGGGCAAGCACTTCGATTATATGCCCATGATGTGAGAAAGGAGCGGAATAAATATGATACTCGGATTATTTCTTGACAAGGTAGGCTGGCCGATTATCCCGCCGGCATTACAGATACTCAGCGGTCTGGTGCTGCTCGCCGGCATAGCCTTTATGATATTCAGACACACCTACGAAAAGGGCGAATCGAGCATAGACCCGAACACATACGAGCTTATCTCGAAGATAGCGGCTTGGACGTTCGCAATATATCTGGCAGTGGAGCTTATCGCGGCTGCTGCTTGCGTATGCGTGAACGACGCGTGCAGATACAACTATCATTACGATATACAGAAGGCGACCTGCCCGTTCTGCAACAGCCCGCTGTTCAAGAACAACCACTCGTCCGCGTCCGATATCCTCACGCTCGGCATCTACTTCGACGCGTTTATCGTGAATGCTTACGTTACGAACGCTATCAAGTTCTTCAGAAATATGTTTGAGAGCAGGAAAAAATCTTATTGATACCCCATAAACAAGCACGATCCCGCCCGGATATCCTCCCGGACGGGATCTTTTATTCCGCGATCTTTTTCACAAGCGCCACACAGGTCGCGCCTATGCCCTTTCCGGCAAGCCCGAGACCTTCCTCGGTGGTGGCCTTGACGCTGACCCTGTCGATGTCTATGCCGCATTCCACGGCGATATTACGGCGCATCTGAGGTATGTACGGGGCGAATTTCGGCTTTTCCGCGTTTATCGTGCAGTCGAGGTTCGACACCTCGTACCCGCGTTCCCTTAACATACCCGCCACGCGTTTAAGCAGCGCCGTACTGTCGGCGTCCTCGTACAAAGGGTCGGTATCGGGGAAGTATTTCCCGATATCCCCGAGAGCGAGCGACCCGAGCAGCGCGTCCATTACCGCGTGAATGAGCACGTCCGCGTCGGAATGCCCGAGCAGCCCCAGCTCATACGGTATCCCCACGCCGCCTATGATGAGCCGCCGCCCCTCGGCGAACAAATGCACATCATAGCCGTGCCCTATCCTTATCATAGCGATCTCTCCTTTCGGCAGGTCATCGGGGGTGGTGATCTTTATGTTCGCGGGGTCGCCCTCCACGAGCTTCACGGGCTTGCGGAGCATTTCCGCTGTCCCGGCGTCATCGGTGGCCTCTTTACCCGAGCGCATCATCTCGTCATATAAGTCGGCTCTGAATGCCTGCGGCGTCTGTATCGCGCGCAGAGAAGCCCGTTCGGGAGTTCCCCCCGAGAAACCGTCACGGTCAAACTTTATCGTGTCGGTAACAGGCAGCGCCGGTACCGCAGCGCCGTACTTCTCCGCAGCCGCCATTACGCGCTCTATGAGCTCCTCGGTAACATAAGGGCGCGCTGCGTCGTGTACCATTATAATATCGCTGTCGGTGCATTCCGCGAAAGCTTTTCTTGCGGAAGCCGTGCGGGTGCCGCCGCCGTGTACCACCTTTTTGAGCTTTGTGACGCCGTATCTGATACACAGACGCCGAATGCGCTCACTGTCGCATTCCCGGGCGGCTATTATAATATCCCCGACCTGCGGGCAATTCTCGAACGCAAGCGCGCTCTTCACGACGACGGGAATGTCGTCTATGACCGCGAACAGCTTGTTTATGCCGTTCATACGCTTTGAAGAGCCTCCCGCAAGTATCAGTACATCGGTTTTCATTGTGTCATCTCATCTCATTTCAGTTTAAGCTTAACGATCTCGTCCGTCCAGTCATATGCGTCCGTCATATCCTCCGCTATCGCGGCGGTATCGACCCGCAGCGCGCTGAACATAACAAGGCTTGTCCGCCTGTACAGCGGGATATCCACCGCGAGGTCATCGACCGCCCTGCGGAACATCATAATGTAAAGGGCTTCCGAGCGCTCTCTTTCGTCCGTTATATCCTCGCTTATCTCATACTCGTAATTGCGCAGCTCCACGCCGTAGTAGCCCGCCGGGAACAGCCCCGACGCGTCACAGCTCCAGGATCCCGCCCATATCTCGTGCAGTCCCGCGGAAACGCTTTCCCAGAGCTGTCCGGGGTCGGCCGTGTCAATGACGGTGAGCGTTATCCCTATCTCGCCGAGCAGCGCGGCGCCGTCGGTCAATGCCCCGTATGCGGGGTGAGAGCCCGTTCCGCCCGCCGCTATAAGCGCGGAGAAGCTCATTCTGCCGCCCTCGGGAGCCGATACGATAACGCCGTTCTCGTCCTCGGTATAGCCCGCGCGGACGAGATACCCGCGGCAAGCCGCTTTCACAGCGTCACGGCGCTCGATATCCGTCATTTCATCGGTAAATATCGGCTCGCCGTCGGCATTCACCGTGTACGGCGGGATATAGCCCTTCGCGCTCGTTTCTGCCCGGACCGAGCCCGCCTCGGGATAATCCGCGAGCTCGAAGTTCTCGCCGAAATACGCCCTTACCGAGCTTTCCTTGTAAAAGCTTATCGCCGTGGCAAGTGCCTTGCGCAGATAGATGCTCTCCTCGGAATCGGGCTTGCCGCCGATATTGACGGTATTCGCGTTCAGCCCGATATATCCGTAGCCGCCGTTGCCTATCACCGCCGTGCGTATCTTCTCGATCGAGCGGTTGGCTTCCTCGGCGGCCTCTATGCTTTGCGCGGAACCGTCCGTGTATGCAGCGTCTATCGCGCCGTCGGCTATCAGCGCGGCGGGGTCGCTGTCGGCGGATATCCCCGTAAGCTCGATGCAGCTTATCGACGGCGCGCCGCCGTAATGATCGGGGTTCGCGAGCAGCCTGTACCGCCCGTTCTCATTGCTGTCAAAGGCGTAGGCTCCCGCGCCGAGAGGCTGTCCCGCGTGTGCCGCGAGAACTCCCGCAGCGCCGCCCTTGGCAAAGCCGAAACGCTCCCGGTCGTAGTCGTAGAGCGCATCTACGCCGTAATAATGCAGCGGCGTGACGATGATATCCGGCAGAGCGTCCTCAAATTCGGAGCCTTTACCCTTCACCGTCACGGTCAGTCCGTATTTTCCCGTTCTGACGATGCCGGAAACACTGTTGATGTGCTCGCGGGGAGTTTCCTCGTCGTAAGCGAGCCTCGTGATGTATTCGACGGCGATAGCGTAAGCCTGCTTGTCGAAGGCACTCTCGTTGCCGACGGTCATACTTGCGAGCTGGCGGTAATTCCTGCCGTACATATCGGCGATGTCGGAGATGACCGTGTTTTTATCGGCACCCTCGGGCTTTTCGTAGGAGCTGTCTATCGAGAAAAAGAAGATGAACAGGTCGTTCGGGTCGGGGTACGCCGAGGTATAAATGTCGTAGGAGCTGTCGCCGTACAGCGTTTCGACAGTCTCGTACTGCTTTTCGAGCGTCGGCAGCGTCAGCTTTTCCCGCAGCAGGGGGATAATGTCGTCCGAGGAGAGCACCTCCGCGGCGTCCTCCACGGACACGTTATCGGCTACCGCGCTGTCATAGCGGTAATTCGCGGCTCCGGTTATATTGCAGTCGTACAGGCTGCGGTCGCCGCTATACGACGGGTCGAGCAGCACATACAGCGAAAATATCACATCGTCCGCGTCAAGCGTCTCGCCGTCCGCAAATCTCACATCGGAGCGCAGCGCGAAGCTGTAGGTCGCAGTATCGCTCTGTTCATCGTAAGAAGCGAGGATATCGGCGATACCGCCGTACTCGTACAGCTTGCCGCCGTAACGCTCGCGCTCGCCGGTAACTCCCGAGAGCACGGTCTTTCCGGAGCGTGTGCGTCCGGCGAGGGTCACGCCCGTCAAGCGTGACACCAGCCTGTCAAACCGGGAGCTCCCCGTAAACGGCGTATAAGCGGTATCTATCGCATCGACTGCAACAACGAACGGTTTTTCTTCCTTGACGGCGGTTATCTCCGCCTCACCGGCCACCGCCCCTACAGACGTCTCGGTCTGCGCGGTCGTGACTGTCGTAGTCACCTCCGCAGTGGTAACAGGCGGCTCGCTGACCTCGGAGACAGCTGCCCCCGAGCACCCCGCCAGAAGACATACGGAGAGCAAGAGAGATGTAAAAGAGATCCTTTTCAGAGAGACCACCTCCTGTCAGATGAGTTGAGAGAGTTGAGAGGTACAGATGCGGGGGCTCTGCGGAGCTTGCCTTTAATGCGTCCTGCATTGCCCCCTCGCCCCCGCGAAGGGGGCTTACGTCGCCCCCTCCGGACTCTCCGCGGCAGCCACTGCAGGATGCAGTGCAGGTTGTCGTCAAAGCGCGCACGGATGCGCGCCTACAAACTACAACCCGGTGACACGCTGCACCCGACAGGCCCGTTTGCGACGTTCAGCAGACTTGACAGGCGCTTCGGCCATATAGTAACATCTATGCGTTAACAGACATATATCAGAGCGTGCATTCCTTTTACAAGACCGCTTTGACGGCGCACAATGTCTCTGCGATTTTCGCACAAGACCGCATATCATTCTTTTCCTTTCTTCGGCTGTTTGCCTGCACACAGCAGCAGGCTCGGATTGTCAAGGGGGAGGCTTCGAAAAATTTTTCCGCAGAAAAATTTTTTGGAGTACCCTTGACAATTCAAGACTGTCTGCTGTATAATTGGCAAGCCGAAGAAAAAAAGAATACAACAGACCCGTTTTCCATTACTTTTTCAATTATATAACAAAAAACCGATTTTGTCAAATCGGTTCCTGTCGAAAAAAGCCCATTGACAGAGCTTAACAAAACAGTTATAATAATAGTATCTCAAAACAGAAAGGAAAGCACCGAAAATGGAGATAAGACGAGCCGTAAAAGACGACATTCCCGGGATAAACGCGCTGCTGCGGCAGGTTCTCGA
Organism: Ruminiclostridium sp.; assembly: GCA_017458655.1. Taxonomy (GTDB): domain Bacteria; phylum Bacillota; class Clostridia; order Oscillospirales; family Ruminococcaceae; genus Ruminiclostridium_E. Next base: position 7,288 of record JAFTAG010000274.1, read on the forward strand.
GATACATCACAAGGGCAGACCGGATCTGTTCAAGACCGGCTGCAAGAAATACACCGACGAACAGCTCGCGGACATAATAGCGGACGACGAGCGCCCGATATTTGCCGCCGCGGAGAACGGCAGCATTCTCGGGTACGCGTTCTGCATTTTTGAAAGGCACAAAAACGACAATGTTCTCACCGACATCACCACGCTGTACATCGACGACCTGTGCGTTGACGAGAGCCTGCGCGGTAAGCACATCGGGAAAGCGCTGTTCGACCACGTCAAGGAGTTCGCGAGGTCGGCGGGCTGCCACAACATCACACTGAACGTGTGGGAATGCAACCCGCCCGCACAGCGGTTTTACGAGAAAATGGGAATGCTGCCGCAGAAGACGTACCTGGAGACAGTTCTGTGACGCTCACGCGCCGAATCCGAACTCTCTTACCCACGCGGCTATAACGAGCGGCTGCATATTTGTGAGTATTTTGCCTTCCTTGATGACAGTGGTCTCGGAAACGCTCTTTTTGAGATCCTGTACCGACTTGCCGAACTTTGTGCCGTCGGATGTCGCGAAAAGTATGATCTCCTTTCCGGAGAAGTCATACGCCTCGAGGAACGAGTTTATAATGGTCGGAGCGCTGTACCACCAGATAGGGTAGCCCACAAAGATAGTGTCGTATTTTTCAACGGCTGCGTCCTTGTCCGCAAGCTCGGGGCGGAAGCTCTTGTCGGCGGCCTCCTTTGACGTGCGGGATTCCTTGCTGCGGTAATCGAGATCCTCCGCGGTGTATGGCTTCGCGGGCTTTATCTCATACAGATCGGCGCCCGCCGCGTTGGCTATTATCTCGGCTTTTTTGGCTGTAACTCCGCTTGCGCTGAAATACGCGACCAATACCTTGCTCATATCACATTCCTCCTGTGTGTAGAATTTTTATCCGATATCTGCGGCTTGCGATCGCTCTCGCTTAAGCTGTGAACAGTGATTTTTTATCGGCTAAAGGTGTATGTGTTTATTATAACATATTTTTTTGCGGATTGCAATATTTTTTTGTATCTTTTGACAATTTTTTGTAACACAAATATTAATTGCTGTAAATTGAAAAAATGCGGCTTGATATCCCGGAATTTTTGGCAATTGTGACGAATGCCCGCCTGCCGCAGAATATTCGGGACGTACCCTCGCAAGCTTTGTCGGAACGCGGATATCCGCTTGTTATCGGCATTCGCGGGCATTTTTGCTCAAAGCCGCAGAGCTTCGGGAGCTTCGCCGTACTCGCCGGAAAGTTCCCCAAAAATAAGAATAGCGGTAAAAATTTTACTTATTTACGCATTTTTGAGTCTTGCTTTTTTTGAAGATTTGTTGTATAATAGTACAATAAAATGTCGGATAGTATCATCGTGCCCGACGAAACGGGCTTCCGACGCTATATATAAAGGAGAATATCATTATGGCAGATAACGAGATGAAAGCAAAGCTCAAGGACTTTATCTGCTCCACACTCGGCGTTGAGGCCGATATGCTGGAGTTTGACACCGAGCTCTTCGGCGACAGCTCTATCGGTCTCGATTCCGTGGATTCGCTCGAGATCATCTCTTATGTTGACGGTGAATTCGGCGTGGATATGACGGGCGTGGGCAAGGAGCACTTCCTCAGCATAGACACGATCGCAGCGTATATCACCGAAAACAAGGAATAAGCTCACCATTGAAATACACACGATGAACCTTTGCCGGGAGGAAAAAACGGCAATGGTTTTTAGTGTTGTCCGAATATAAATATTATCTGCAGCTTAAGGAAGATCTTGTTTCCGCTTAAGCTGCGAGCATTGATAAATGTCTCAAAAAATTAAGGGAAGGATGTCAGCCAAAGTGGAAAACGACAGAACTCGCTGTGTTATAACAGGCCTCGGAATGATATCCGCGATAGGCGGAAATGTCGAAGAGTGCTGGAAAAACGCCGTAAACTCGGTCTCGGGCATTGAACACACCAAGACCGTCGATACCGAGAACTGCTACTCGGACTACGCCGCGGAGGTGCATGACGACACGCTTGAAGGCCTCCCGGGAACGGAAGGTATGGACAGAGTGTCCAAGCTCTGCATAAAGGCGGTGGCCGAGGCGCTCGCCGATGCGAAGCTCGGTGACTTCGGCGGCGACCCGCGCGTAAGCGTCATTATGGGAAGCTGCGTCGGCGGAGTCGTCAGCGTTGAAGAATACTACACCAAGGGCAAGAGAGCGGAGCTCGTGCCGCAGATGCCCATTTCCGCCATCGCCTCACAGGCGGCGGGATACTGCCACGCGGGCGGTGTTGTCACAAATGTGGCTAATGCCTGCGCTGCGGGAACTATAAGCATTTCCTACGCCTCCGACCTTATCAGGGCGGGCAAGGCCGATGTAGTCATAGCGGGCGGCGCGGACGCCTTCGCGTCGGTACCGTATGCGGGATTTACCTCACTGCACGCACTGGACGCAAACCCCTGCTCCCCGTTCAATCACCTCAGCGGTATCACGCTCGGCGAGGGCGCGGGCGCTGTCATAGTCGAATCCGCCGAACACGCCGAGAAACGCGGCGCGAGGATATACTGCGATGTGCTCGGCTCCGGCGTCAGCAGCGACGCTCACCACATCACGGCTCCCCGACCGGACGGGGAAGGCCAGATGAATGCTATCCGCGAGGCTATCGAGGACAGCGGCATCACCGAGGCCGATATAGACTATGTCAACGCGCACGGAACGGGTACCGCCAAGAACGACGAGGCGGAATTCCTCTCCCTGCATACCATATTTGACGGCAAGAACGACGACCTCAGCGTAAGCTCCACCAAGGCCATGACCGGGCATTGCCTCGGCGCGGCGGGTGCTGTCGAAGCTGTATTCGCGATAAAGGCGCTCTGCGAGAACACCGTGCTCCCGACGATAGGATTTTCCGACGAAGACCTTGACGTTCTCGGGGAAAGAGCCGGAAAGATAGACTTCTGCCCGAATGTTCCCCGCAAAAAGGAGCTTCGCACCGTAATGAGCAACTCCTTCGCGTTCGGCGGCAACAACGCTTCGATCGTATTCGGCAAAGAAAAGGGCAGCGTGAAGCTCGAAGCCCGCAGACCGAAGATCTGCATCACGGGTATGGGCATAGTCACACCCGCCGGCAACGGTGCCGCAAAGTATGCGGAGAACTGCGGGAAGGTGCTTGACGGCGCGGATCTTTGCTCCTCGGTGGGCAAGGAGGATTACGACGAGCTTGACCTCAAAATGGCATTCTACCGCAAGCTCGACCGTTTCAGCCAGCTTCAGGCGGTCTCGGGAATGGAAGCGCTGCGCGACGGCGGCTATAACGTTACCGACGACAACGCCACCGATATCGGCATAATCGTGGGGACCTCCGAGGGCGCGCTCTCGCCGGTCTGCGACTTTGAGATGCTGATAGCGGAAAAGGGCAACGCGAACGGAAGCGCGTTCAAGTTCCCGAACACCGTTTATAACGCGGCGGGCGGCTATCTCTCGATATGCTCCGGCATAAAGGGCTACAACGTTACCGCCACCAACGGCGCGCAGTCGGGACTTTTCTCGGCGGCATACGCCATGAATGTGATAAGGCTCGGCCGCGAGAAGGC